>JAJZJJ010000027.1 GCA_021810175.1 Acidobacteriota bacterium
AGCCGTTCCTGCCACAGCGATCTGGATGTGTCGCGGCGAAAGATTATCCGCGAAAGGAAGAATCCTTCATGGGGCTGCGGCTGGACCGTGCCGGAACCATTTACGTTGGGCGCCTGCTCCGTTGGCGCCTCCGCCGCGAGCGGAGAATTCCCATCCTCATGTACCACAGCGTGGCCGATGAGGATGAGTCAGCGGTTCGGCCCTACTATCGTCTTTCCACCTCGCCCGCGCGGTTTGTGCAGCAAATGGGCTGGCTGTATGAGCACGGTTATCGAACCGTGAGCCTGGCCTGGGCGGTGCGAGCGCTGCGCAGGGGCGGCACGGCCGCGCGGAAAGTGGTCATCACTTTTGACGACGGCTACCGCAATTTCCGCGAACATGCCGTTCCTGTGCTGGAGCGGTTTGGGTTTACCGCCTCCATGTTTTTGCCCACCGCTTCGATTGCGGATCGGCCGCTGGTCTTCAACCGGCGCGAATGCATGACCTGGGACGAGGTTCGCGATCTCCAGAAGCGAGGTATCTCGTTCGGCTCCCACACCGTCAGCCATCCGCAGTTGCACGGTCTCGATGAGGAGCGCATTCGCCAGGAGATCACGCGCTCACGGCAGACGATCGAAGACCGAACGGGAGTCGGCGTGGATTCCTTTGCCTATCCTTACGCCTTTCCGCAGGCCGACGAGCCCTTCAAGGCCATGCTCCGGAAGCTGCTGGAGGAAAGTGGATATCGCTATGGTGTCTGCACCAGCATCGGGCGGGCCGGACTGGCGAGCGATCCCCTGTTTCTGGAAAGACTTCCGGTCAACGACGGCGATGATGCCGCCCTGCTGGAAGCCAAACTCGCCGGAGCCTACGACTGGGTCGGCAACGTGCAGTCACTCGCCAAGCGGCTCCGGAAGCCTCGCGTCTGGACGGCTGGCGCATGAATCCAAAAAGGTATCGACAGCGGTAACTTTTTACACGACTCCTTCAGGAGTCTTTGCAGTTCCGGCCCATACTAAGCGATGCGCATTCCGGCGCATGTCCCGCGGACACCTGATCCCGCATGTTGGACGAGGCTCCGCATATTCAGCCAGATAGGCCCGAACGCCGCAGCGTCGACCCGAGCATCTCAGTGCAGAATCCACCGCGCACCATCTCGGCTCGCAGGAGTGGTCATCGGCTTGCAGCGCGTGTAGCCAACTCGTCCCGCGTAGATGGATCATGGTTCGGCGCGTTCCTCGGAGGAAAGTCTTCCATGTTTGGGAAGTCGCGTTTAGGGAGTGCCGTGCTCTGTGCCGCACTCGCGTTTGGCGTTCTGGCACCGGCAAGTGCCCACGCTGTCGATGTTTACGTGGCCCAGAGTGCCGCCGGCGGCAACAACGGGGCCGATTGTGCCGATGCGCGCGCCGTCGGCTCGCTCACCTCGGCCGACTGGACCGCAGGCAATACGATTCACCTCTGCGGAACCATCACCAGCGCCATCTCCGCCCAGGGCAGCGGAACCAGCTCCAGTCCCATCACCCTTCTGTTCGACTCGGCCACGAAAGGCCAGATTGCGATGCCAGCAATCCCCAACAGCGGTGTGCTGTTGCTCAACAACTACAACTACATCACCGTGGATGGCGGTGGCACTGGGATCATTCAGAGCACGAACAACGGCAGTCCTGCGTCCATCTGTCCGGGAAGTCCGTACACCAACGATGTGAATAACAGCACCGCGATCGACGTTCGGTCGAGCACGGGGATTACGATTAAGGGCCTCACCATCGGCCCGCTCTACTACCACGTCTGTACCGCCGACGATGGAGCCGTGAACAGCGGGCTCGATGCTCCAGGTCCAGTGGGTATCCACTACGACGCAGCCGCCAATCTCACCGTCGATCACACCACGATGCACGATCTGGGCTGGGCGCTGTGGGGCTACGGCAATAACATCACCGTCTCCAACGACACTTTCTACAATTTCGATCACGGCCTGGCAGTGGGCGAGGTGACCAACGCAGGCGTCTCCAACGGCATCTACTTCTTCGGCAATCACGCCTATAACGCGAGCGTCTGGGACACCAACGACAATTCGTTCCATCACGACGGCATCCACCTCTACGCCTACTGCAGCGACGGCAACAGTTTCTGTTCGGGTACTTACATCACCAACGTCTACATCTACAACAACGTCTTCGACGGGACCTGGGGCAACAACGTCAATTCTCCGGTCTTCTTCGAAAACAACATTCAGACAGCGTACGTCTTCAATAACTACTTCAACGGATCGCAGATGGTGCACTGGGGCGTTGGCATTCTCGAAGATCTGGGCGCAAATGTCTATACCTACAACAATACGATCCTTGGATACTCAACCAACGACGGAAACCCCGCCGCCTTCAAGTTCGGCGGCCCGACCGCTGTGGTGAAAAACAACGTCGTCAGCACCGCCAACAGCCTCGTTACCGACTCCGGTACCTGGGTCGACGGCAGCGCCGACACCATGACCATGTCCAACAACATCTACGCCAACGGCGGAAGCAATGCATTCGTCTATTGCCCGCCTTCAGGCGGTAGCTGCAGCTATCTCGGCAGTGGCTCCTATTCGACCTGGGCATCGGACACCGGTGAAACCGCCGGTTCGTATAGCTCCAGCGCGAATCTGAGCAGCACGGGAATTCCCCAGAGTGGCTCGCCGGCGATTCAGGCGGGCGCAAACCTGACCAGCGTCTGCAGCGGGCAGCCCAATCCCGGCCTGGGCGCTCTGTGTTTCGACGCGGCTGGCAATCCTCGACCGACGACCGGTCCCTGGGATGCAGGCGCGTATAACTCCACCAGTTCCACCGCACTGACCCCGGGCGTTCCCACGAACCTCACCGCAGTCGTTCAGTAGGGTAGCCAAAGTCTCCGCGGAGCCGTCGGCTGGGGATTCTCAGCCAGCGGCTCCCGAGGCACCGGAGCCAGCGTCTCCGTATCAGCCCACACCATGACTTCGCCCCTGCGGGTTGGCTTCCTGACAAAATGGGACCCTGCGGATCCCAGGTCCTGGTCCGGGACGATGTTCTCCATGTTCAGAGCCCTCGGCCAGAGTGGGCTGGAGGTGAAACCTCTGGGCCCAATGAAGGCGCTGTCGCGCGGCGGTCTGCGCGTCATCGATTCCGTCATTCGCAAAGTATCGGGACACAGTTACGATTACCGCCATAGTTTTGCCGTCTCCACAGAGTACGGCATTCGCTTCGGCCGCAGGCTCGCTGAACTGGACGTGATCTTTGCTCCGGTGGCCTGCTGCGAAATCGGCATGCTGGAAACGGATCTCCCTATTGTTTATATGACGGATATGCTCATGGCGGACTGCCTGAACTACCATCCCAAATATCGCCAGATATTCGGCTTTTCGCAGCGGGAAGCCGAGAGGATCGAGCGACGGGCCATGGCGAAAGCGGCGTCATTTTTGTGCCCCTCGAACTGGACCGCGCAGACGGCGACTCGCAGTTACGGAATGCCGGCGGATCGCGTCCACATGATTCCGTTTGGCGCCAATCTTCCCCAGGTGCCCTCCCGGGCGCAGGCGATCGCAAAGAGAGATCAGAGCGTGTGCAGGCTTCTGCTGCTGGGCGTGAGCTGGGCTGCCAAGGGCGGAGCAATTGCGCTGGAAGTGCTGCAGCACCTGCTCAATGCCGGCCTGAATGCCGAGCTGACGGTGTGCGGATGTGTGCCTCCAGCCGGCGTGTCGCATCCCCGGCTTAGAGTGATTCCTTTCCTGAGCAAGCGCGACCCGGCCCAGACCGAGCAGCTGGTCAGCCTGCTCTGCGCTTCCAGCTTTCTTCTCCTCCCCACGCAGGCGGAGGCCTTTGGGATCGTCTTCTGTGAAGCAAGCGCCTGCGGCGTACCCTCCATCGCCCGCAATACTGGCGGCGTGGGCGGAGCCGTCAGGGATGGCGTCAACGGCTACAAGGTTCCGGAGACCGCCGGTCCGGAGGCCTATGCCCGGATCATTCTCGACCTGTTTCGCGACCGTGCCAGATATCAGGCCCTCCGCGTTTCGTCGCGCGATCTGTACGAGAGCCGCCTGAACTGGGATGCCTGGGGCCGCGATACGCAGGCGGTGATTGCCGGCGTCGCTCGCTGAAGCGTCTTCGTTCCGCGCGCCCGTTGCGGGCGGGAACCATCTCATGCCACCAAAAGATTTCCATTTCGGCGGAGGACCGACGGAGAGCACCATCTACCCGCTGGTGGTGATCGCCCTGCTCGTCGTCTGCGGGCTCATCCTTGCACGGCCGCGAAGAACACTGCTTCTGCCCTTCCTGTGGCTGGTGATCCTCACACCGAACAACCAGCAGCTGTACCTCGGCGGCATGCACTGGTCCGTGTTGCGCATTGCCGTGCTCTTCGGCTGCATCCGGCTGGTGATCGAGAGGATCAGGGGGAACCGTAAACTCTTTGCCGCCGGAATCACCGGTATCGACTGGGCGGTTTTCGGCTCCGAGCTCGGGCTCTGCATTGCGCCCATCCTTCTGTACCGCACGCCCGCGATTATTCCCACGCAGGCGGGGACGCTCTTCCAGGATGTCGGCGGATATCTCCTTCTGCGGTTTCTCATTCAGGACGAGAAAGATATTCGGCACCTCATCCGCGGCATGGCTCCCCTCGCACTCACTCTGGGCCTGTGCATGCTGGGCGAGCAGATCTTCAGAGTCAATGTCTTCGGCGTGCTGCAGACTGTACCGTTCGCCCCCATTCTGCGCAACGGAATTGTGCGCGCCCAGGCGGGGTTCGCTCATCCGATCCTGGCCGGCTGCGTTGGAGCTACTCTGGCTCCGCTGTTCTACTGGCTATGGCGGTTGGGCGGCTCGCGTAAGCTGGCGATCGTGGGCATCACCGGCAGTCTGCTCATGGTGGGGGCCTCTGCATCCAGCACGCCGGCACTCGGCTTCGCCGGTGGCATCCTCGCGCTTTGCCTCTGGCCCGTGCGGCGCTGGATGCGGCAGCTCCGCTGGGGCATGGCGCTCATTATCCTCGGCCTGCAGATTGCGATGAAGGCGCCGGTCTGGTTCCTCATCGCGCGTGTGAATGTGACCGGGTCCTCGGACTCCTATGATCGTGCCAAGCTCATCGACACCTGCGTGCAGCATTTTCACGACTGGTGGCTGATTGGCGCCGATTCGTCCAAATGGGGATGGGACATGTGGGACCTCTCCAACCGCTTTGTCGGCGTGGCGGAAACAGGTGGCCTCATTTCGCTCGTGCTGTTCATCCTGGTGATCTCGCGCGCCTTCGGCCGGCTGGGCAAAGCCAGGAAGAGAGTGGCCGGAAATCCCCGCCAGGAGTGGCTCGTCTGGGCTCTGGGCGCGGTTCTGTTTGCCCACATCCTCTGCTACATCGGGGTCTCCTACTTCGATCAGACGGTCGTGTGGTGGTTCGCGACTCTCGCCGCAATCGTTGCCGCCGGCACCTTCAGGGGCAAACTGCCGTACAGCCTGAAAGTTGTTGCTCGCCAGCAGAAGCTGCCACGCGCCGAGCAGCAGCGACCCCTCGCTCCGCAGTTCCCGGGCGCAACGGCCAGCGCCGCATCGATCCCCAGTTGCTGACGGCTTGCATTCGGCTCCCGCATCGCACGCCGTCGCGAAACAACAACCGCTTAGGGCACCTCGCAGAGAAGACTGTATGTACGAAAGTGAAGCCAACTCCATCGTGGAATCTGTGCAGCAGCTTCCCCAGGATGTTGTGGACAGATTTGCAGAGCTGAAGAACAGGATCCAGCGTCGTACTGTGATCGCCTGGGGCGAGCATTGCACGGAATGTGGCTGGCCAACCTGCTACTCAACCTGCGACCTCTATTCGCCACGCGAAGACCGCAAATGCCGCCGTTTTATGGATGGGATGGTTCGCATTGAAGCTCCGGAATCTCCCAATCGCTACCTGGTCAAGATTCGTTTCAAGCGCTGGGGCATGCTGTGGGCGCGTAGCAACTTCGACCTCGTGGATCCGCGCAGGGCGTTGCGACTGGAGAGCCGCGATTATCGGCTGGGAAAAACCATTCAGGCTTTGCCCGGCGTCAACCTGCGGCGTCGCGTGACATGGAAACGCTATGTCATCAAGAAGCGGCTCGCCAGCCGTTACGCCTCGCAGCCGCGGAAGCCCGCGTATTTCGTCCTTGAATGCTATAACCCGGGGCCGAAGCCGATCCAGCTGACGCTGCGCATTCGCTCGCTGATCAGCGATCACCCATTTCCGCGCCTGGTCCAGCTGGCTCCGGGCTTCTCGCAGCTTCGCCAGCTTACCGAAGCCCCGCTTCCGTTCCAGACCCTGATCAGCGCGCCCGTCGGTTTCGCACGCATCGAAGTGCCATTTGAAAAGATGGCGTCCGTACTTGACCTCAATGCCCCGTTCCGCATCGACCTTACCCCCAATGAAATCGAGGACGGGGCGACGCTGTATCTCGGCGTAATGGATTTCGTCTGCATGGAGCCGGCGCTAACCCAGGCCGCACAGCCCCACGTCGCGTCGGACGAGGCGCGAAAAGTAAAGTGCGTTGTGTGGGATCTCGACAACACCCTCTGGAACGGCACCCTCGCCGAGGATGGACTTGAACGCCTGCAGCTCAGGCCTGGCATGCCGGACCTCATCAGAGCGCTGGATCAACGCGGCATTCTGCAGTCAGTGGCCAGCAAAAACAATCCTGACGATGCCCTGGCGGCGCTGAGGAAGTTCGGGCTCGACAGCTGGTTCCTGTATCCGCAGATCTCCTGGTCGCCGAAAAGCGAAGGGGTGCGAGCAATCGCAAAGGCGCTCAATATCCACATTGACACGCTCCTCCTGATCGACGATTCCGAGTTCGAGCTGAACGAAGTGCGGTCTGCCTGCCCGGGTGTCCGCGTTCTGAATGCCGCCGAGTGCGCGGGGCTTCTGCAGCGTCCGGAGCTGGATGTACCGGTGACCGCTGAAAGCGCAGCCCGGCGCTCCCTGTATCAGGTGGAAGCGGTGCGGGCGGCGAGCGCGCAGAGCTTCGGACAGGATTATCTGGCCTTCCTGCGAGACTGCCAGATCACGCTGGAGATCCGGCCGCTGTCGGACGAAAACCTGCAGCGCGTGCATGAGCTTACCCAGCGCACCAATCAGCTGAACTTCTCCGGCAATCGCTATAGCCTCGAAGTTCTCCGCGAGATTCGCAACTCCGCCCATCTCGACACTTACGTTCTCAGCTGCCGGGACCGCTTCGGCCAATATGGCGTGATCGGTTTTTCCATCGTGGATCGGCCTCGCTCCAAAATGACGGACCTGATGTTCAGTTGCCGCATCCAGTCCAAGCGCATCGAGCATGCATTTCTGAATTACCTGATTGCCAGATACTGCGCGGAATCCGGCTCGGATTTCTATGCCATCTACCGCCGCACGGACCGCAATGCGGCGGCCGGGAAAGTCTTCACCGATCTCGGCCTGGTCATGCTGTCCGAACAGGGCGGCGTGTCGCAGTGGGCCTGGCATCATGATCGCCCCGTTTTCGATGAGGGTGTGGTGCATATTCAGGCCCACATGCACCCTCCGCACACTCCCATGGGTGACAACGGCATGCTGCTGACGAGCGGAGCCTCGCCAAAAGAAGTGGAATCCCGCAGAACGGCCGACTGACTGGACGCAGCGCATGATGGCCCTACGCACTGGAGCGGCGGCCGCCTCCCCTATAAATCGAAAAAAAGAGGAAGCATGACGCCTCAGACAAAGGAAGCCGCGGGCAAACGCACAGGCTCAGAACCGGTGGACATCTCGGTCGTTATCGTCACGTGGAACTCACTGAAGTACATCCGCGAATGCCTCACCACCGTCGACGCCGGGCGCGGCTCCCTGTCGATGGAGGTCATCGTCGTCGACAACGCGTCATCCGACGGCACGCAGGAAGTTGTTCGCCGGGAATATCCATGGGCCTGCCTGATCGACAGCGGCGATAATCTTGGCTTCGCCAGGGGCAACAATCTCGGTATCGCGCACAGTCATGGCAAGTATCTTGCTCTCGTCAACTCCGATGTCAATGTACCACCGGATTGTTTTACATCGCTGTTCCGCTTCATGGAGAACAACGCGGATATCGGCATGGCCGGCCCGCAGTTGATTGACGGCAATGGAAACCCCGGGCGCTCCACGATGAAGTTTCTGACCCTGTGGAACGTCTTCTGCCGAGCGATCGTTCTCGACAGGCTGCCATTTGCGCGTCGTCTGTTCGGGGGCTTCCTCATGGCTGACCTGCGAGCGAACGCTCCTCTGGATGTCGATGTTCTGAACGGCTGGTTCTGGATGCTGCGCCGCTCGGCGGTGGCGGAGGTCGGCGTTCTCGATCACCGCTTCTTCATGTACGGAGAAGACATTGACTGGAGTCACCGCTTCCACCAGGGTGGCTGGCGAGTGGTGCTGTACCCCGGTGCGCAGGCCGTTCACTACGGAGGCGGCAGCAGCGAACGCACCCCCGTTCGCCTCGCGGTGGAACGGGAAAAAGCCAACCTGCAGTACTGGCGCAAGTTTCACGGGAGGGCTTCCACGCTGCTCTACCGCGCGCTTTGCAGCCTCAACGTCTTCGTGCGTTGGGCAGGCTTTTCAGTTGCCTCCCTCCTGGCGCGCAGCAGCCGGGACATAGTCGCAATCAAGCGGAAACGAAGTGCGGCCTGTCTCCAGTGGCTGATCACTTCCAAATACGTAAACGAGGAGAAGTAGCGATGCAGCAAAGAAACAACGCCAACCGTCCGCATCGCAGCTACGTGCTGATGACCGCCGCCTGGAACGAAGAAAAATATATCGAACGTCCGCTCCAGGCAATTGCGGAACAGACCCTGCCTCCAAAACAATGGATGGTAGTCAGCGACGGCTCAACCGACCGTACCGATGAGATCGTTCTCAGGTATGCGCAAAGGTATCCGTTTATCAAGCTGTATCGCATGCCCGCATCGCACCAGCGCAGTTTTGCGGCCCAGGTCGATGCCATCAACGCCGGCTACGAACAGCAAAAGCATCTCGACTTCGACTTCGTCGGCAATCTGGACGCGGACCTCTCGTTTGAGCCTGACTATTTTGAGCGCCTGATCGCAGAGTTTCATGCTGATTCCACGCTCGGAATGGCCGGTGGAACCATCTGGGATCTGGATCCAAAGGATGGAACCTTTGCTCCCCGGCGGCTGAATCGGCAGCATTCCGTCATGCATGGGGTGCAGCTTTTTCGCCGTGAGTGCTTCGACGATCTCGGTGGCTACCAACGCCTCCCCTATGGTTCGCCGGACTGGCACGCGGAGGTCTTTCTGCGCATGCGCGGCTGGCATGTTCGTTCTCTTCCGCACCTGAAGGCGTTCCATTACCGTCCTACCGGCAGCGCGGGCAAAGGAGTGCTCTGGTACAGCTATCGCCAGGGCCTGGCGGATCGCTCGCTCGGCACCCATCCTTTGTTTGAGTTGGCGAAGGTGGCGCGCCGCGCACCCTCGAAATACCTGGGCCTGAACGCGCTGGCGGAGCTGGCGGGATTTGTCCAGGCGTACCTGCGCGGCGAAAAGCCCGTCGCCTCAGAGGAGTTTGTGAAGTACCTGCGCCGCGAGCAGATGGATCGGCTCCTGCTGCGCCGGCAGCCGGGTGAATAGCGCGGCAGCACACGCAGAACCAACGGGCAAAAGGCTGGGCGGCAGGCTGTGGACGCTATCGGAATTGTCAGGCGCAAAGTTGCCGGAGTATTTACCGGAGAGAACCTGCGGGCTCGAACCGCGCGCGGTGGCGCGTGGATGGGCAGCGCCAGCACAGTCGAGCAGGCGTTCCGCTTTGCGCGCAACATGCTGCTCACCCGGCTGCTGGCGCCGAGCGCCTTCGGCAGCATGGCCATTGTTCTCTCCTCCGCATCGCTGATTACAACCCTGTCGGATGTCGGCATATGGCCGGCTGTGGTCCAGAACCCGCGCGGCGGTGAAGATGACTTTCTCAACGCCGCCTGGTGGATGGGGCTGGTTCGTGCGGTAGGAATCTACATCCTGATCTTTGCCGCGGCCCCGTATGTGGCGCACTTTTACGGAAATCAGATCCTCTGTCCTCTGCTGCGGGTGGCCCTGCTTAACACCGTGCTGGAAGGCCTCGCGAGCCCCCGCTCCAAGCTCGCCCAGAAGGACATGGATTTCAGGAAGCTGGCCTTCATCAATAATGGCGGTGGGGTCGCGGGCGTCATCCTCACCGTCGTTCTCAGCTTTCTCATGCACAGCGTGTGGGCGCTGGCCATTGGCTACTGCGGAGAGATGGCTTTCCGCTGCATCCTGTCGTACATCCTTTACCCTGGCTGGCCCGCGCTGCGCCTCGATGGCCATGCTTTTCACGAGCTGCTGCAATTCTCAAAGGGCATGTTCGGCCTCTCCTTTCTGAACCTCGTCTTTTCGCGGACGGACATCTTCGTCCTCGGCAAGCTCTTCTCGCCCGGCGAGCTCGGTCTGTACAGCATGGCCATCAACCTTGTGCAGACGCCGGCCTCGTTCCTCATCAGCGTGGCCTCCGTTGTCCTGCTGCCCGCCCTTGCCCATGTTCAGGGCGACAAGCAGCGTGCCAACCGGATTCTTGTCGAAGTGACTTCGTGGAGCCTGCTGCTCGGACTCCCCATTGTGGTCGCGGTGTCGTTGTGCGCACCTACCCTGCTGCGCGTGGTCTACGGTCCGAAGTATGCCGCGGCCTATGCCGCCCTGGCGGCTGCCGCCTGCGTCATGCTCATCAACCTGCTCAATTCCTTTATCACCACGCTGTTCTTCGCCGAAGGCAGGCCCGCGCTGCATCGCCGCGCCGTTGCCACATCGGCCATTGTGATGGTTATAGTTGCGTATCCAGCCTGCAGAGCATTTGGGCTCGTCGGTGGCCAGATCGCCGCTCTGCTGGCGATTACGGCCAGTTACCTGCTTCAGGTGCAGCGGATTCGCGGCATCACCGGCCTGCGGCTTCCGCGCTATGGATGGTCGGTCCTGCCCGCGCTCCTTGTCTCGCTTATTCCGTTCGGCGCCTGGTTTGCGGTTCGCAGATTCTCTGTCGTGCACAGCCCCTGGATGAGTCTCGGTGTGGAAGCCGCTGCGTGTCTGCTCGTGGGCCTGCTTTCCATCCCGGTACTGCTGAAGTTTCGCACCGCTCAGTAAAGGGCAACTCTGAATCGCGGTCGGCGGTCGCGGAGTTCCGAACCAGCCGCGGAAGGGAGTCGAGTCACGTTCAACCATAGAAACGATGCGGATGCTGCGACGGCGAGTCCGATCTATCCGCTCGATCCTCTTTCCGATTCGCGATGGCCGGAGCTGGTCGCCGCGCATCCGCGGGCCTCGGTGTTTCACACCCGTGCATGGCTCACTGCGCTGCGGGCCGCCTATGGCTACCAGCCGCTCGTCCTGACGACTTGCCCGCCCCAGGCACCGTTGACGAACGGTCTGGTGTTTTGCGCGGTGCATTCGTGGCTGACCGGGCGGCGCCTCGTATCCCTGCCGTTCTCGGACCACTGTGAGCCGCTGACCGATGCTGCCGCTACTCTGGATGTGCTGCTCACGCGCGCGCGCGACGCCGTCGATCAGGGGCTCTACCGGTGGATCGAGATTCGCCCCCATTCGCAACTCGGCGAGCCTCTGCGCGGCTTTCAGCCCACCAGCGGCGCCGTGCTGCACCGGCTCGACCTGACGCCTTCCGCCGAGCAGCTGCTTCGCGGTTTTCACAAGGATTGCATTCAGCGCAATATCCGCCGCGCCATCCGCGAAAATCTCGTCTACGAAGAGGGAACTTCCGAGAAGCAGCTCAGGGACTTTTATCGCCTGATGACAATCACGCGCCGCCGCCATGGGCTGCCGCCTCAGCCGCTGCGCTGGTTCCGGGCTCTCATCGCCGCCTTCGGTCCAAACCTGAAGATTCGCATTGCCCGCAGAGATGGCGCCGCTGTCGCCAGCATCGTAACGCTTTCTCATCGTCGCACCATGGTTTACAAGTATGGATGCAGCGATGCCTCGGCAAACAAATATGGAGGCACGCCCATGCTCTTTTGGCAAACCATTCAGGAAGCTAAAGCCAACGGTCAGACGGAGCTGGATATGGGGCGCTCCGACCTTGCGGATCCGGGGCTGAGCGTGTTCAAGGAGCGCTGGGGCAGCGTGCCCACGCCGCTTACCTACTGGCGGCATCCCGCGGAACCAACCCGCGCTCATTCCCTTCCGGGCAAAGGCTGGTCGCGGCGAGCCGTCGGCGCCAGCCCGAATCGACTGCTGCAAATCGCCGGCAGTCTCCTTTACCGGCACATGGGATGAAGCTGGTCTGTTCAACAGCGTGCACTTGCAGGAAAGTTGTTTTGCCTTCCGGAGAAAACTGATCGCTATGCTGATGAAGCTCTACTACCTTGTCAAACCCATTCTGCCCTGGCGGCTGCGCATCGGTCTGCGTCGGTGGCGCGCCGAACGCCGGCGTCGCATCTTTTCTGATGTCTGGCCCATCGATCCCGGATCCGCGTCGGTTCCACGCAACTGGCCCGGCTGGCCCGATGGCAAACGATTCGGCCTGATTCTCACGCACGATGTCGAAGGTAAAAGAGGCTTTGAGCGGGTTCCACGCCTGGTGGAGCTCACGCAGAAGTACGGTTTCCGCTCCTGCTTCAATTTTGTTCCGGTCGGCGAATACCAGCTCACGCCCGCGATGCTCGATCTGCTCGATCGATCCGGATTCGAAGCCGGAGTGCACGGGCTGGAGCACGATGGGAAGCTCTACAGCTCCCCGAAGCAGTTTGCCGCAAATGCAGCTCAAATTCGGGAGATCATGGATCGCTGGGGCACGGTCGGCTTTCGCTCGCCTCTCATGCAGCACCGCCTGGGCTGGGTGCACGAACTGGGCGCGGAGTATGACTGCTCCACCTTCGATGTAGACCCGTTCGAACCCGAGCCCGATGGCATGCGCACCATCTTCCCCTTCTGGGTGCCGGCTCCCGGCAACCGAGGCTTCCTTGAGCTGCCCTACACCCTCATTCAGGATTTCAACCTCTTCAAGGTCCTCGGCGAGGAGAGCATCGACGTCTGGAAGAGAAAACTCGACTGGCTCGCGGAGCATGGCGGTATGGCGCTGATCAACACCCACCCCGACTACATGTGCATGAACGGCAAACCAAAGCGCGATGAATATCCGGCCTCCCGATACGAGAAATTTCTGAGCTACGTCCGCGACAACTACGCCGACCAGTTCTGGCACGGTTTGCCTCGCGACCTGGCTCGCTACTACTGCGCACAGCTGCCGCCGGCCAGCCGCAATACCCGCCGCCGGATTTGTA
>JAJZJJ010000028.1 GCA_021810175.1 Acidobacteriota bacterium
TCCGGCGTGGACGAATCCAACGGCAATGCATGAGGTGCGTCTGATGCTACCGCTGCATGCGGCGGGTCTGACGGCTGGCTCTGGAGTGATTCTGGATGGAGTGCGGGCGACGGTGACGACAGCGGACGGACGGCGGTGGGAATCGGCGTGGCAGCCGGCCAACGGAACCCGGATTGTCGGCGCCGAGGGGCGCGGCTACGTGCCTGTACAGATGAAAGCCGGGTTCTACGAAGCGGCAAGGCAGGGACCGGTGACGATCCGGCTGCGGCTGGCGGCGGTGGATATCCGCGCCGGCAACACGAAGCGGCTGACGATGGGAGCGGGTGATTTTGTCGTGCCCGGGGTGGGAATCTGCACGCCACAGAACGACAACGGCGGTCGCGGGTATTCGACGATGCGGTGCTGGTCGGCGGTGCGGCCTCCGCAGCTGACACAGGTGACCGGCCAGTGGTCGCAGATGCCGTGCGGACAGAATGTTGCCGGGGCCCCCGAGCAAACCGCTGTGGGCGACGCATGGTTCGGACAACTGCATCCGGCGGTGACGTCGGGGCTGAATCCAGTGGTGAAGATGCCCGTCAACCTTTCTAATCCGCTGAATCCGCCACTACTGGCTGTGGGCAACGTGGGTGCAGCCGCGAATGCGAGTGCACGAAGGTACCTGTGTCCGGGAGCGCCGCTGTCGTTCACTCCTTACCGGGAGGTGGCGAAGACGCAGTACGAGACGACGATTGCGGATTTCCAGCTGCCGGAGGTGAAACAGGAAAAGGTACAGCCGTTCAATAGCCCGGGGCTCCATGTGGAGACCCGGACCGAGTAATGCTTCTGTATCGATATCTGTGACCTGTTCAGAGGTTAGGCGGGATGCGGCGTTTCGCGAAGGCGGAACCAGCAGTAGAGCGGCCAGGCATGGGCGTGAGCGCACCAGGGCATAATCTGCGCGAGGCCTTCGCTGGGCAGCAGCGAGGAATTGAGCGAGTCGGCGGCGGTCCAGAGGCCGGTCCAGTAGTGTGGAAAGGTCTCGGCGTAATGAGTGAAGGTCATGCGGCGCAGGAGCGATTCGGCGGCTGGACGGTCGAAAGTGTTGACGCCGAGGATCAGGGGACCGTTCAGCGCATACCAGAAGCCTCCGTTCTCGCGGGAGCCGGCGGGAGTTCCTGGCCTGGGAGAGGGATGCTCGATCTGGCGAGCACCCTGCGATTCTCCGGGCAGGAGGCGATGCTGGACCTCGGCGAAGAGGCGGCGACGACGATCCATGCTGAGTTCTGGAATCTGGAGAGCGAAGCCTTGCGGCTCCAGCCACATGTTGTTTTCGCCAAGGGGAGTCTGGGCGTCGAGATAAGCGCGGCGCGAGAAGCCGCGGTTGCCGAGATCTTTCATGAAAGCATCGGCCAGGCTGGCGCGGTAAGCCCGCATGGCGGCGGCGACTTCGGCGGAGTGGGGGACGTGCGCGGTTTCGAGCTCCTCGGCGAGATCGCCGAGAATGACCGAGGCCATGGCGGAGTTCATGTGGCTCTCGCTCACGCCGAATTCGGTGTTATAGGGAATGGTGCTGGGCCACCAGCCAAACATGTCGTTCCAGTCCGAGTTCCAGCGGAGTACGAGGCCGTGTTGCCCGACGCTCACCTGGTCGCGTAGAAAGAGGAACGCCTGCCGAACGTGCGCGAGGCCGGTGTCGTTGCCGGAGTTTTCCAGCGGATAGTAGCCCAGTTGTTCTGTAAGGATTGAGGTGTCGTGGGTAACGCGGAGGTATTCGGCGAGCAGTATGAAGAACCAGAGCTGCTGATCGCTGGTCTCCTGTGCTCCGCGGGGACTCCAGCCAAAGCCGTAGTCGTTGAGCATGATGTAGCCATCGGGCAGCGTGCGCTTCATGATGAAGCGGAGCGTGGAGCGGGCGATGGCGGGGTGGAAATGGCAGAACGGCAGAGCATGCTGGGCCTGATCGCGCATGGAGCCGAGCATTCCCCACTGATAGTCGTATTCAGTGCCCTGGGGAACAATCGTTTCGTTGTAGTACTCGCGCCAGATGGCCATGGATTCGAGGACAGCGGCGTTCCAGCGCATCTCGCGGCGAAGAACGGGATCGGGTTCGGAGGCAAAGGCGGGAACGACGGCCAGCCAGGCGGTTCCGAATGACGAGGCTGGGGTCTTCGTCATGGCTGGAGCGGGCGAAAAGCCGGAAGTCAGAGTGTCAAGGGCGAATGGCGAAGTGTCCCGGCTGTAGCCAACGATAAAAGAAAGCGTACGGGTATGGCCTGGCTGAATAGTTCCGGCCCATTCGGCGCCGAGCCAGTGCGAAGCTATGCCCGCTGAGCCGCCCGGATCGGCGTGGGAATTCAGAGTCATATCTGTATCCATGGCATGCACAAACAAAGCGGGAGGATGTTGCTCGAGGAGGGACATCTGTCCGGGCGGGGGAAAGGCCATGGGCTGCCTGGTCTGCGGCGTAAAGCGGACGAAGATGGTACGCCCGGATTTCTCGGGGTCTTCGGCCGGCCAGGTGGGCATGGAACGTGGCTCGTTCCAGCTCGCGAATATCTGCTGATAGTGGCCGAGGACGGATTCATCGTATTGCACGGGCAGTGCGCGGGAGCCGGTATTGTGCAGGCGAACCTGGACGAGAAAGGCCGAGGTTCCCTCACCGAGCCGGAGAGACGGCTGAACGGAAAGCTGGCGCGTGACGGAGAGTGACGGCAGATCGTAATCGTAGCGCGCAAAACCAACGCCGAAGTGTTTCGAGGCAGCGGCAGAGGCCGGCGAATCCATGCCGATAAGCGAGTGGCTGGAGCTATCGATCTGAATGTGAGCCTGGTTCGCTCCGCTGAAGGCCGCGTGTCCCTGGTTGACACGCCCCCAGCCGCGTTCAGCGGTGAGGATCTGCACGGCTCCGCTGGCGTGGGTAAAGAGCGTGAGGCGGTAGTTGCCGGTTAGAAAATACGGATCGTCGGGAAGCGTAGGCTCGCCTTCGAAGGCGGGACTGCCTGGGAAGCGCAGTGGTCCGGTGTAATGGAAGCCGGGCATCCCGTGCGCGTCTTCAAACCAGGAGCCGAGGGGACCGGCAGCAGAGCCAGCGGTCGCAGCGACCAGGCTGGAAGGCATGAGGGAGGCAGCGGCAAGTGCTCCCGCGCCAGCGAGGAATTCGCGGCGGGAGACAAGATCGTCTTCGTTGGGCATAGGAAATCACTCCGAAAGATGTGCGGGGGAATTCTACCGCGTGGGGCGGAAGGGCGTATGGGAATCGACCTGTTGAAGGGCAGCTACCGGGGGGTATAATTCGGGACACGCGTGCCCCCTTGCCGACGGTGTGGAGAATCGCAGAACGAACCGCGCAATGCGGGAGGGCCGCGACGCTGAAAGTCCGGGTGCGGTCCCGGCGGGAGTTTCTGGCTGCCTGAGTACGCCGCGGGGCACCCAGAATGCGGAGCTGCTTTGGCCTCTCGTCTTTGAGGAGGTCTGCAATGCGCAAGTCCCTTCCCCTTTTGTTAGCCCCGGTACTGATGGTATGGCTGCTGGCCGGATGCAGTTCCAGCATGGTCGGATCGTCGGGCTCAGCCCTTTCGGCAAACTCGACTCCAGTTTCGCTTTCGATGACGGACGACCCGCCGGCGGGCGTTTCGGTGCTGTTCTTCCAGGTTAGCCTGACGGACGCGACGCTGACACCAGCGTCGGGCAGCCCGGTTTCGCTGCTGAACAACAACACGCCAATTCAGATCGACGTGACGCAACTCCAGGCGCTGTCGGCTTTCCTGAGCACGGCGAACGTTGCGGCAGGCACATACAACAGCCTGAGCCTGACTTTCGCCAATCCCGACCTGGTGATCTTTAACAAGTCGAACACGGCAATTGCGTCGACGTGCGCGGTGGGAACGGTGTGTGAAATTACGCCGACAATGAATTCCGCGACGCTGAATTTTACGACGTCGCCTTTCCCGCTGACGCTTTCGGCCAGCAGTCCGCTGGGGCTGATGGTGGACTTCCATCTGAACAAAGTGGTGCAGCCGGATCTCTCGGTGAATCTGAGCGTGACCAATGGCGTGACAGTGGAGCAGATGGCAAAGACGCCGAAGGAGCACCTGGGCCATGTAACCGGCACGGTGCAGAGCGTGAACGCCAGCCAGAACAGCTTTACGATGCTGACGCGATGGGGCTGGACGTTGACCATCGACACGGGCAGCAGCACGACGTTCAGCAGCTTTCCGGCAAGCGCCTGTACAACGCAGGGATTTGGGTGCGTGGCGCAGGGGCAGGTGGTGCGCGTGGGTGTAAGCAGCATCGCCAGCGGCGTGGTGCAGGCGACCGATGTAACGTACATGCAGGAGGCCGGCCAGCAGATGGTGGAAGGAACCATCATCGGGCTGAGCGGGCCGACTTCGACGAACACCAGCGCGCCGTGGACGATCACGATGATCCTGCACCGGAGACCGTTCAACGACGACAGCATTCCCATGGGCGGGCAGGCGCAGGTGACGGTCGACAGCGGTGCAACGTTTGCGGTGGATGCGCAGGGCGCCGCCATGCCCGCCGGGGTGACCTTTGCCAGCGGGTCCAATCTGTACGTGGGACAGAACGTCCAGGTGGTGATGGATCCGGGATCGATGAGCGCGGTGTCTGCCAGCAACATGCACGAGGGCTGGGGGCCGGCGCGCAGCTTCTCGTTCACCACGAAGAGCGTGCAGCTGGAGCCGAGCCAGGTGACCGGAGTGGTGACCACCATCGGCAAGACCAGCGCGGGCGACAACGAGTTCGACCTGGGCCTGGGCTTTGGACCGTGGTTCGCGGACTGGCCGATGGCGATGAGCGCATCGAACACGCTGACGTTCCACGTAGTGCCAACGGCGAGCGCAACGTATCGGGGCTTCACACCGGATGACTTTACGGGCATTACGACGAACGACATGGTGTCGGTACGTGGATGGCTGTTTGCTCCGGCGTCCAGCGGCGATTCACCGACGATTGTGGCGACGTCGGTGGTGTCGCGACCCGGGCGAGACTTCTGACGCACACGCGCTGAAGGGCTACGCACGGAGGGCTTCGCGGCATGATGACGCCGGCAGCACACAGGCCAGCCGGAGGGGGAGCCGCCGCGGAGCCCTTCCCTGCTTTAATAACCACCGAGGTTTGCGGAGCCGTTTGGCTTGCTGCGGCATCGAATCGGCCATGGAGGGCGAGATGCCGAAGACTGTTCGTTTCTACGAGCTGGGTGGGCCTGAGGTGTTGAAGCTGGAGGAGACGGAGAAGCCTGCGCCGGGCGACGGCGAGGTGCGGCTGCGCGTGCTGGCATCGGGTCTGAATCGCGCCGAGGCTCTGTTCATGCGAGGCCTCTACTTCGAAAAGCCCCAACTGCCGTCGCGAATTGGATACGAGGCGGCGGGAATCGTCGATGCAATCGGCGCAGGCGTGGATGAGAGCTGGCTGGGCAAGACAGTGGCCACGCTGCCAGGATATTCGCAGGTCCGATACGGGATCCTCGGCGAGGAAGCGGTGGTTCCGGCAAGCGCGCTGGCCCAGTATCCGGGCAAGCTGACGCCCGTGGAAGGCGCGGCGATCTGGATGCAGTATCTGACGGCATGGGGAGCGCTGGTGCATTACGGCCGGGTGACGGCCGAAGATGCAGTGGTGATTCCGGCGGCGTCGAGCAGCGTCGGGCTGGCGGCGATCCAGATTACAAAGGACGCGGGAGCAACGGCCATCGCGACCACGCGGACGAGCAAAAAGCGGAATGAACTACTGGAACTCGGTGCGGACTATGTGATCGCCACGGAGGAGGAGGACTTGCCGGCGCGGGTGGCGGAAATCACTGGCGGCAAGGGCGCGCGGATTATCTTCGATCCGGTGGCGGGACCGTATGTGGAGACACTGGCGCAGGCTGCGGCGCACGGCGGAATCCTGTTCATCTATGGCGCGCTTTCCATGCAGCCCACACCGTTTCCGACCCTGACAGCCATAAGGCGGGCGATGACGATGCGCGGCTATTCGCTGATGGAGTACCGCAACCAGCCGGAGGTAATGAAGGCGGCGCAGAAATATGTCTACGATCGTCTGGAGAACGGGAGCTTTACGCCGAAGATCGCGAAGACATTCCCTCTGCACCAGGCCGCGGAGGCCTACCGGTACCTGGAATCGAATGCGCAGGTGGGAAAGGTGGTTATCACCGTCGGGTGATCGGAAGCCTTAGTGCTGGTGGCGCGAGCGCAAGGTGGCGGCTATCTCTCTGACGCGGCGGGTAGCGGTGGGGAGATCGACGTGCTGGGTGGTTTCCACGAGATGAATGGCGTCGTCGGTGCGGCCCTGCAACAGCAGGGAGCGGACCGAACCAGAGGATTCGGTAAGGCGCTGCTGGCGAGCGGGCGCGGCCAGCGAGGGGATGGTGAATCCGCGCTCGTGCAGAA
The DNA here is from genome assembly GCA_021810175.1 of Acidobacteriota bacterium. The sequence continues at coordinate 6,387 of JAJZJJ010000028.1, forward strand.
ACTCCTGGATGGTCTGGCGGGTGGCGTCGCAGCGGTCGCGTCCGCTGATGAAACTCTCAGAGAGCGGAAGCGGCTGACCAGCGGTGAGCAAGGTGAGGCGATAGAGGGTGCTGCCACCGCTGCCAGCGGAGGTTTCCGTGGAGATGCCGGTGATCTGCGAGAACGGGATGACGCCGAAGGTGGTGCGGAAGAAGCGGACGCGCTTCCAGCGGACCTGAAGCTGAACGGCATCGAAGACGACGGTGGTTTTGCGCAGCCAGACCAGCGAGCCGACCAGGAAGATGATTCCAACGATGGAGTTGGGGCCATTCTCGGCGAAGACGGCGGCCAGAAAGAACGGCAGCGCACCGGCGGCGAGCAGAACAGACAGCCAGATCCCCCCGTTCTGGAGAACAAGCTCGGAATCGGATTGGCGGACGATCTTCATCAGCGGCCGAAGACGTTAGCGGGGAACAGATTGCCACTGGCCAGTGCGGCCAGCTTCAAAAATGGCGTCGATGACAGCCATATTGGCAATGCCTTCTTCCAGAGTAACCGGGACGGGCGATCCGTCAAGGATGGCCCGGGAGAAAGCGTCGCCCTGCAGGGTGTACTGGTCGACGATGGAGAAGGCTTCGGTCTGCATGCCGGAACCGAAAAGATCGCTGCCATCATCGACAAAGATGCGGGTAGCGCGGTCCGGGGGTGCATTGAAGGGGATCTCGATCTCGATGCGCCCCCGGTCGCCGAGGAACTGAACTCGCTGATAAGGAACGAGTTGGGTGCTGCAGCTGAAGTTGGCGTGTCCGCTGGGAAAGTCGAGGAGCGCCGACGTGAGACGGTCGGTGCCGAGTTGCGGGTCGCGGTCGATCAGGGCGGAGACGCGGGTGGGCTCCTGGCGGAAGGCGAATCGAGCGGAATGGATGCAGTAGCAGCCGATGTCGTAGAGCGCTCCGCCGCCGGTTTCAGGACGGTTGCGGATGTTGGAGGGGTCGGTGTTGAAGTAGCTGAAGATGGCGCTGACGGCGCGGAGTGCGCCAATGCGGCCCTGATCGATCAGCTCACGGACGCGGAGCCACTGCGGATGGGTGCGGATCATGAAGGCTTCGCCGATCACGACGCCGGTGGTTTCACGGACATCGATGAGCGAGCGAGCTTCGGCGAGGTCCATGCTGAGCGGCTTTTCGCAGAGGACGTGCTTGCCGGCTTCGGCCGCTTTGATGGTCCAGGGAACGTGGAGTTGGTTGGGCAACGGGTTGTAGATAGCGTCGATATTCGGGTCGGCGAGCAGTTCCTCGTAGGAGCCATAGGCCGTGGGGATGCCGAGAGCAGCGGCGGTTTCGCGGGCTTTGGCCAGGTCGCGAGAGGCGATGGCGGCGACGGTAGTGAAGCGTCCGCGCTGCATGGCGGGAATGACTTTTTTGGTGCCGATGGCGGCGGTGGACAGAACTCCCCAGCGAAGCTTTTGAGTCATGAGACGAATGATAACGCCCCGCGAGGGCGCAGAATGACGCCACAGCAGCACGACTGAAAGAATCGCCGCATGCGGTTATTGCGAGGATGGAGGAGAGATGCGAAAAATGTCGTAAGCTCCGGGATGGTCGAGCAGAGTGGTTTTCCATCCAAGGACGCGAAGGTCGTGCGGCAGAGAAATCACCGGTGGCCAGTGGGTATTCAGGATCAGGTAGCGGGAGCCCGATTGCAGAGCGATCCGAGCCAATGCCTGGCCCCTCGCAGGATGGTCGCGCCAGATATAGCGGCGGTTGATGGGTATGGTCCACGGGGTCTTCAGGCCAACAATGTCCACCGTTTGAAAGCTGGTGGAGTAAGCGAGGTAACCGGCATCATGGATAAGAATCGGCGTGCCTGATGGCAGATTGCGCTGGCACCAGACCGCGGCGGCGCGGGGACCGGTATTGAAGAATCTCATTTCGCCGCGGTAATAGAGGAAGCACACTGGCAGCATGAGAACCGCATAGGCACAGCAGATGTAGAGCAGCCGTTCAGCGGAGCTGCGTTCGGTCGGCGGCGCGTTCCGCAGGGTGATACCAAGCCCCCAGATGAGCGTCGGAATAAGGACGACAGGGTATCGAAACTCGTTGACTCCGAATTCTCCTGGGAATTGAACAAACAGCGCCGCAACGAAAAGAAGCCAAACCCCCAAAAGAACTCTGCCCATTCCAGTCCTGGCCATACGCGGCAGAACCAGAAGCAGTGGCCCGAGTGCAACGGTGAGAAGGGCCGTCTGCACGCCTTCTTCAGAAGTCCTGCGAGCAAGCGGCCAATGGTCCTGGGCAAAGAAATATCGTTTGGCAACACCGGTGAGAGGTATGGGCGAGCCGGTCTGATGGTAATACCAAAACGCGCAGAGCAGAATCGGTAGCGCTGTGGCCCCCGCCAATTTCAGGGTTGAAAGAGATGGATGAATGGACAGCCCGCGAGAACGATGAAGTTCCCAGGCGAGATATGCAGTGAGAAGGAGTGCGAACAGGACGAGATCGGGCCGAAAAGCTGTAGCCACCCCGGCAAGAAAGGCGGCAGTCGTCCACCCTCGCCGCTCGCCCGTGGCAAAACTGAGCGTCCAGACGACCGCGGCAAGAGCACAGGAGGTTTCGAGTCCGCTCAGCCAGTGAATAGGAATAGGCGCTGTGACCAGTCCCGCAAAGACCAACAGCCACTGCTGCCGCGGACGAAGATTCAGCACGCGGGTGAGGCGGAGCAGTCCCAGAGCGTAGAGGAGAAGCCCTGTCCAGCAGGCCACATTGAGGGCCTGCAAAGGCGCCAGAGCAAACAGGAGCAGATAGACGAACGCCAGGAACGGCGCGCTGGTGATGCCAAAGAGCGCGGGTGTTCCGGGGTAATTCGGATCGGCTCCGCTATGCAGAACCTGGGCGGAGTGCAGGACGATATACGAATCGTCGTAGGGAAAAACAGGCACCGGCCGAAGGATGTGCTCGGCACTGAAGGCCACCAGAACCACGGCGATCACGACGGCGTAGGATACCCAGGGGCGCACGGGCCGCTCCGAAGGCGGAGAGCGCTCTTCGTAAGGCTGAAGCTGTTCCTGCGGCGGAGCTTGAGCTGCACTGAACATTCGGATACTCAACACCTTGAGTGGAATGGTAGCGGAAGCGCGAAAGGCCGTGAATGGCCCGTTTGTGGCGCGGCGATTCGCGGCGCTCCATTGTTGAATCGCTCTTTCTCGGTTAAACTGAAGATTCTGCGCCGCGGTGCTGTCGCGGCAGTGCGGAAGGACGCGGGATTTGGCCAGCGGGGCCGGTATCGCGGAAATATTCGGAGCGCGGCTCCCTCGGAGAAGAAGATGGCACAGGTTTGCGATGTTTGCGGCAAAGGGCCGCAGTTTGGAAACAATGTATCGCACGCGCACAACGTGACGCGGCGGCGCTGGAACGTGAATCTGCACCCTGTCCGGGCGCAGGTGAACGGCGGCAATAAGCGGATGCGCGTGTGCAGCAGCTGCCTGAAGTCGGGCAAAGTTGTCAAAGCCGGCTAACCGGCGCGTCCGGAACGGAAACAGACTTCGGCTGCCGGGGGATGCGGAACAGCATCCAGCGGCAGCCGAAGTCTTTTTGCTTGTGGGAGAGCGACCGCACCAGCCCGGAAAGCATCCTGCGGCTTACTTCTGGGCTGGCGGAGCCTTTTCAAAGCTGAGAGACAGGGAGTTGATGCAGTAGCGCAGGCCGGTGGGACGCGGCCCGTCCGGAAAGACGTGGCCAAGGTGCGAGCCGCAGCGGGCGCAGGTGACTTCGACACGGATCATGCCGAAGCTGGTGTCTTCGTGGGTTTCAACGGCGTCAGGGCGGACGGGAATCCAGAAACTGGGCCAGCCGGAGCCGGATTCAAATTTCGTGCCTGAAGTGAAGAGATCGGCTCCGCAGGCCACGCAGTGGTAGACGCCGTCTTCGTGATTGCGGTAGAGCGCGCCGGAAAAGGCCGGTTCAGTTCCCTTCTGGCGGGTCACGTAATACTGCTCGGGAGTGAGCTGGGCGCGCCATTCGGCATCGGACTTTTCGATTTTGCCGGGCCTGATTTCGGGCGTGTTGTCGGGCATCAGAACTCCTTCGAGAATTTAGATGACGCAGGGGGCCTTGCGTTCGCGCGGTGCGCTCCGCTTAGCATGCCATGTTCAGACGGTGGCGATGACATCGATTTCGACGAGAGCATCCTTGGGAAGGCGAGCGACCTGCACCGTGGAGCGCGCAGGCGGGACGACTCCTTCAGTGGCGAAATAGCGCGCGTAGACGGCGTTCATGGCGGCGAAGTCGTTCATATCCTGGAGGAAGACGGTGGTTCTGACGACGCGATCGATGCCGGAACCGGCAGCGGCGAGGACGGCCTGGAGATTTTCAAGCACACGCGTGGTCTGCTCGGCGATCCCGCCGGGGACGATCTGTCCGGAGGCCGGATCGAGAGGAATCTGGCCGGAGGTATAGAGAAGATTGCCAATACGAACGGCCTGCGAGTAAGGCCCGATGGCGGCCGGCGCGGCGGCGGTGGAGATAGCGGTCTTCGGCAAATCGTTCATGGAATGATTGTGCCTGGCGGAAGGGGGAGTGGCAAGGCGCCGGGCCAGAAGAAATTGACCGCGGTGGAAGTTTGGGGCTGCGTATGATGACCATGGCACGTTAGAATGAGTCACATTCCCATGAAAACCGCAGTTTCGAGGATGATGCGTCCGGCGGTGGGCCTGGCGTTGGCGCTGTGTGCGGCGACGGCGCTGATGGCGCAGACGGCGGCAAAGACTAACACGAACCAGCAGGCGGGTTCGAAGACGAGTCAACAGGCGAAGGCCAGGACGAAGAACTCCACGCCGACGATTGGCGTGACCGTCAACGAGGTCTACCTGACGTTCTCCGTGATGAATCGCCGCGGACAGTACATACAAAACCTGAAGCAGGACGACTTCGCGCTGCTGGACGATCACCGCGCTCCGGCGAAGGTTTTCAGCTTCGAGCAGCAGACGAATCTGCCGCTGCGGGTTGGGATCATGGTCGACACCAGTTCGTCGATCCGGCGGCGCTTCGAGTTCGAGCAGCAGGCGGCCATCTCTTTCCTGCTGAATGTGATTCGACCGCGGACGGACCGCGCGTTTGTGGAAGGCTTCGATTCCACGCCCGACTATCGCACGGGATGGACGAACAGTCTGGACGGCCTGACGCAGGGGATCGATTCGCTGCACCCCGGCGGCGGAACGGCGCTGTACGACGCGCTGTACGCCACGTGCCGCGACCGCATGCTGCCGCAGCGCGAGGAGCCGATACGCAAGGCTCTGATTTTGATGAGCGACGGCGACGACGACCAGAGTCACGCCTATCTGACGGACGCCATTCGTGAATGCCAGCGAGCCAATACCACGATCTACGCGGTCAGCACGAATGTGAGCCCGAGCCGCGACCGCGGTGACAAGGTTCTGAAGCAGCTGGCTTATGCAACCGGCGGACGAGCCTACTTCCCGGACACCCTGAAGGACATGCCGGTAAGTTTCAAGCAGATTCAGGACGATCTGCGGAGCCAGTATGCCCTGGCGTACAGACCCGCGGATTTCAAGGCGAACGGGCAGTTCCGTCCGATCTATCTGGTCTGTCTGGATCGAAAATACAAGGTAAACGTGCAAAAGGGGTATTACGCGCCCACCACGCAGTGAGGTACTGACGCCGTGTAGTCATCGTTAGTACTGAAAAAGGCGATGCGATACCTAAGGATGCGGTTTTTACTCTGAAGCTGGAAGGTGAGCAGCGCGACGCATTTGCGGCGGAAGCGCCGCCTGCCGAGTTGAGGGTGAATGTGTTCAGATCCTTCGCTTGGTGCATGGCGCGGCGCTGGCCGGGAAGCTCTGACTTGCGCGCCGTAATTACTTACCTTCCCGGTGATCCGTCGCCTTTCAGCATCGCTTCAAGCGCGGCTTCGTCGATCACCTTCACGCCCAATTCGCGGGCTTTGTCGAGCTTGGAACCCGCGTCTTCTCCGGCCACGACGTAATGGGTCTTCTTGCTGACGGAGCCGGAGACACGGCCTCCAGCGGCCTCGATTTTGGCTTTCGCCTGATCGCGGGGGAGACTGGGGAGGGTTCCGGTGAGGACAAAGGTAAGGCCTTCGAGCTGCGAGGTCTTCCTGCGCATCTCGGCAGTCATCGTGAGGCCGGCCCGCCGCAGGTGATCAACGAGCTCGCGGTTGCGCGGCTCATCAAAGAAATCGCGGATGGATTCCGAAACGCGCGGGCCCACATCTTTGACCCGCTCCAGGTCTTCGCGAGAGGCGGCCATCAACGCATCCATGGAGCCGAATTCCTCGGCGAGAGTCTGTGCCGTGCGCTCGCCAACAAATCGGATGCCCAGACCGAAGAGCAGCCGGTTGAGCGGGAGTTTCCTGGAATCCTCGATTTCGGCCAGGAGGTCTTTGCGCTCCTTTGGGCCGACCAGGGCCTGGGTGCGGGTCTTCTGCTCCCCGGTCTTTTTGTCGGCAGTAACCACTTCATGCTGAAGCTGCGCAAGCTCGTCTGCGGTGAGGCCGTAAAGACCGGCAATGCTGTGAACCATGCCCCGCTCCACCAGCTGCACAACCACTGCTTCGCCCAGTCCGTCGATGTTCATCACGCCGCGTGAGGCGAAGTGGAGAAGGCTTTCTCTCAAGCGGGCCGGGCAGTCGATATTGACGCAGCGATAATCGGCTTCGCCTTCGGTGCGGACCACATGCCCGCCGCACACCGGGCACTTATCCGGAAAAACGTACTTCTCATGGCCGCGCGGATGGTCCTTGTCCTCGACGACTTCGACGACTTTGGGGATAACATCGCCGCCGCGCTCGACTTTCACATAGTCGCCGATCAGCAGGCCGAGGCGCTCGATCTCATCGG
>JAJZJJ010000029.1 GCA_021810175.1 Acidobacteriota bacterium
CATTGGCTCCAATACGGGGATGGGGGGGGATGGCTACGGTTGGGCGGCCGGAACAAATTTTTGTTGCTGGGGCTGCTGCTGTGGGCGGCGCCGTGGCTGATGGCGCAGGCGGCTCGAAGTAGCCGGGTGGCAGCCCTGCCGGATGCGCCTGTGCCGCAGGGACTGCGTATGGCGGAGCAGGACGCGACGCAGAATGGACGGCTGCCGGCAGGACCTGCGTGGAGACCGAGGCCCTGCACGAAGGGTGCGTGCAGTCTGCAGAACGAGCACGGAGGGCTTTGCTGCGCGAGGAATGAAGACCGATTCCGGATGTACCTGCAGGCGCAGACGTATCACATCTACACGTCGCGACAACTGGGGATCCTGGCGGCGAAGGACGTGGCGGACCCGTTCAATCTGCTCTCCGTGCTGGGGAGCGCGGCGATTATCGTGGGGAGCGATTCGCACTCGATATACGGGCCTGGGATGCCGGGGTTGGCGCGTGCGACCGGGGTTTCCCTGGCAGAGAACATGACGGATGAGTTTTTCGGGACCTTTCTGATTCCGTCGTTCGATCACCAGGAGCCGGGGTTCCGGCGGATGCCGAACCGGTCATTGCTGCGGAGGCTGGTGCACTGCGGGACGCAGGTGTTCTGGACGCACAGCCAGACGGGAGCGCCGATGATGAATTACTCAAACGTGGTAGGGACGATTGCGGAGGAAGGCGTGGCGGTGACGTATGTGCCGTTTCGCCACCAGGGCTGGCTGCATTCGGCCGAGCGCGTGGGGCTGGATTACGCGACCGACCCGATCGGGAACCTGATCAACGAATTTGTGCCGCAGGTGGCGAGCCACATCAACGTGCGAATCGTATTCTTCCAGAACATCATCAACCGGGTGGCGACGACGGTAGGCGAGCCGCCGTCGATGTGAGCGTTGAGAGCGATCGTGGCTGAGGGCTGCGCGTTACCGGCTGCGTGAATTCTCTTTTTCTTTGCCCAGTTCCTGGCCAAGACGAGATGGTGCGGAGCAGGTACGAGTGATTTCCGGGGAAAAGTAGCTTGCCATTCAGATGCGTAGTTCGCCACCGGCTGCAAATTCTCGCAATTCGGCTGCAGGAAGGTTTCAGTCCGGAAAGGATGCATCTATTCTTAGAATGCTTAAGTGGCCACCCGACAAGGGGTTATCCGTAGCCGACCTTGCGCTGAGGAGTTGGGCCGCGGAGCGGAAAAGCTGGCTGTAGCAGAGGCGCCAAGAGCGCAGGCAACGTTCTCAAAGACCAGGAGATTTTGAAGTATGTCAAAAGCTGTGAAATATGCCGAGCGCGCAGTCACGATTGCTGCTCAGGGTGCGTGGTTAGTTTATGAGAAGCTGAACAGCATCAACCCCAACCCGTCGTTCACGCCGAAATGGTCGGACAAGCCGCTGCTGAAGTCGTATGAGAAGGAGAAGCCGCCGTTGGGCTGGCCTCGTACGACGGACTCGCTGTGTCCGAAGTGCGTGCCTGAGATTCGCCAGCAGATTCTGGACGGCAAGCTGCCGCACGAGATCCTCCTGAATGAGAAGGTGGGCGAGATCAAGGCGCAGATCATCGAGCGGGACGGCAAGATCCTGATGGTGAAGGACTGCCCGAAGCACGGTCACTTTGAAGACATCATGTCGATTGACACGGCGTTCTTCCGCCACCTGGAGGAAGTGTTCCCGGGGCGCGACATTCGCGCGCACAACGACGAGAAGCTGCACAACCACGGCACGTCGACGGTGACGCACGGGCGTGGCTCGGTGCTGACGATCGACCTGACGAACCGCTGCAACATGATGTGCGATCCGTGCTTCATGGATGCGAACCAGGTGGGATTTGTGCATGAGCTGACCTGGGAAGAGATCAAGACGATGCTGGACAACGCGATGACGATCAAGCCGCGGCGCCAGATGTCTGTGCAGTTCTCGGGCGGGGAGCCGACACTTTCGCCTTACTTCCTGGACGCGATTGCCTATGCCCGGAAGGTGGGCTACAACTCGGTGCAGGCGGCGACGAACGGCATTGAGTTTGCGAAGTCGAAGGAGCTTTGCCGGGCGGCTGCCGAAGCGGGTCTGCGGTATGCCTACCTGCAGTTTGACGGCATCGGCAACGCGGCGAACTCGCACCGCAAGGTGGGGAACCTGTTCGACGTGAAGCTGCAGGCAATCCACAACCTGCACGAGGCCGGCGTGGACATCGTCCCGGTGACGACGATTATCAACGGCATCAATAATGAGCAGGTGGGACGCATTGTCCAGTTCGCGCTGGACAATCCGAAGACGATCAGCTTCATCAGCTTCCAGCCGGTTTCATTCACGGGCCGCGACGAGGACATCACGGATGAGCGGCGCATGGCGCAGCGCTACACGCTGAGCCACATGGCGCACGACGTGAAGAACCAGACGGGCCTGGGCGTGCCGGAACGCGACTGGTTCCCGATCAGCTTTATGAGCACCTTCTCGGACTTTGGCGACCTGGTGCACGGGCCGAACGCGGAGTGGGGCCAGCTGAGCTGCGGCTGCCATCCGAACTGCGGCGTGGGTATGGCGCTGATGATCGACAAGGAGACGAAGGAAGCCGTGCCTGTGACGGCGTTCCTGAACGCCGACCGCCTGGCGAAAGACGTTGCGAAGATCAACGACGCGGCGCGCGGCAAGATGGTTTCCGGCCTCGGCATTGCGCTGGCTCTGCTGCGGAACTACGATCCCCGGAAGTCGCCGACGCACTTCAGAATTGTGGACATGCTGAAGAAGTTCGACAAGTGCTTCGGCGTGACGGGCCACGACTACGGCAGCGTGACGGGCGACCGCACGATGGCCGACATCCAGAAGCGGCGCGCGGACCGCTGGAACTTCCTGTTCATCGCGGGCATGTGGTTCCAGGATCTGTTCAACTACGACTTCCGGCGCACGGAGCAGTGCATTATTCCTTATGCGACGCAGGAAGGCGAGATCAGCTTCTGCGCGTACAACACGGGCATCGGCTGGCGGAACATCATCGAGAAGATGCACATGACGGCCACGCTGACCAAGTGGTACGACGAGCATGGGCGGCATGAGATCTTCGCCGGCGGCAAGAACGTGGGCATGAACGAAGGGACGCACGAACTGGTCCTGAACGAAGAGCACGTGCATGCTTCCGCCAACGACACATTCGAGAAGCTGGGCATCGCAAAGAACTCGCGCGAAGAGAAGCTGCGCGCGCGGGAAGCGAAGCTGAAGCAGGATGCCGAGAATGCGCGCATGGCGGCGCTGTATCGCCAGCATGTGCTGGGCGAGAAGCCGGTGGAAGGGATTGTTTCCATCGACTCGATCGCGCCCGCGAAGCCGGTGGCTCCCAAGGCGGAAGAGCCTGTCATGGGGGACTGACCGTCCAGGTTAGTCGCGCCTTGCGGCGCAAAGACTGAAGGCCATCCCGGTGGGATGGCCTTTTTGTTCGCCTGGATCGCTTGGATCCTGACTCTGATTATTCGCGTTTGGCGAGCGAGCGAATTTTCCTGCGGGCCGGCTGCTCGTAGTAGCGAAACACGATGACCGAGAGAGCCACAAGCAAGGGTGGAAAAAGGAACTGGTCCATGTATGGCCAGTGGAGGTAAGCCGCGTTCCATCGGTCAAGCCAGTTGTGGATGGGGTCCTGCAGGATGTAGAGGGCGTAACTGGCTCCGCCGAGGAGCACGAGCGGGCGCGACTCCAGCCAGCGCTTGAGGTGGCTTTCTCGAAAGGTCAGCAGCCAGAGGATCGCGGCAAACGTGCATTCCACGAGGAGCACGAAGCGGTGAAGGTTCAAAGTGAGGAGCAGTGCCGTGATGAGCAGCAACGCGGAGGTGGTTCTGTTGATGCTGAGTTGCGAGGGCGGCTGCGCGCGGGGCATGGACCTGGCCAGCAACATGCCGAGGAGAAACTCGGGCAGGCGCATGACAGGCAGGGGAATGTGCCGGGTGAACCAGGACAGACGGCCTCCGATGGCCGCTTGCGGTCCGGCGACGGCGAGGCTGATAAGCGTAATGAGAATGATGAAGGTGGTTCGGCGCTTTATTTTTGTGACTACGAAGAGCAGGAGTGGAAAGCACAGGTAGAAGAACCATTCGATCGAGAGGGTCCAGGCTGGGAAATTCCAGGCAGAGGGAAGTTGCGAGGGCAGCGTGGTCCAGGACTGAATCATGCAGAGGACCGCGATCACAGGCCAGGGATGGAGGCGAGGCGCGTAAAAGGGGATCTGGATGAAGAGGGCGAGAAGATAGACGGGATAGATACGGGCGAGCCTTGCAACGAGGAATCGCGGATAGGACTCCGCGCTCCATCGATCCGCATAGTTCCAGGTAAGGACAAAGCCGGAGAGGATGAAGAAGAAGGAGACTGCGAGGTATCCGTGAGAGAGGAACTGAGCGCCAAGGGATTTTGATTTTGCTGCAAAGTCGCGTAGATACAGGTGGAATAAGACCACGTATATTGCGGCAAAAAAGCGCAGGCCCGTGAGAGCCTCGATCCGTGCATGTTGCTCTTGAACGTTCGATTCGGGGCTCGCTACAACTGCTCCCATTGCTGCCAATTTTAATGCTATTGGAAAAGTGGACTACGAATGACTTCCATGTGGACTCCATGGAACGGGCATGGCGGCATCTTCGGATTGCGTTGATTGCCGGCGGAAGCGGGAGTGGCGCTTGTGTTCCCACGGTTGAGCATGGCCGGCATTTGCGTGTTACAGCAGCAGGGTATCAAATTCAGCTGGCGATCTCCTCCACTTCTTCGAGAGAAGTTGTACGGTTGAGGGCCGCGGCGAGGGTTTGGGCCAGGTCGACGGCCTGCTGGCGGATTTCCGGGACGGCGATGGATTCGATGAGGTTACCGAGACGGCTGGGGCCCAGGGTGAAGAGATTGTCCGCGGCGCGACCGAGGTTATCGATGAGGGCGCCGTCGCGGGTGGTGCGAAGGCCGCCGCCGAGCGGTCCTGCGGTGGCGATGCCCTGGGCGAAGAGCTTTTTGAGCAGCGGGGAGTGGACGCGGCGGTAGTCGAGGCTAGGGCCGGTGCAGTTGATGACGCGGGCGGTGGTGAAGCAGGCCGGGCCGGTTGGGGTTTCGAGCGTGACGAGGGCCTGGCCGTGCTCGAGAGCGACGCCGTGGACGCGGCCCTTGTGAACGACCAGGGTTCCGGCGCTGAGTTCGGCTTCAATGATCTCCGCGATGGGCGGAGCCATGCGGTGACGGACGATGTCCCAGCGGCGCTGGAGGTGGCGGCGGAAGCGTTTGCGCTCGCGGAGCGACAGACGGAGCCAGAGGTCGTTGGTTGTGGCGCGGAGACTATCGACGGTGGCGCGCCATTCGGCGCCATTGCGGATGGCGGCGCGCAGGGCGCGCAGGTAGGCGACGCAGGTGGCGGGGGTGTCCAAGGGGATGGCGCTGGAGGCGAGCGGCGTGTATGGCGCGTGTCGCGTAGGAAAGACTCGATGGCGGGAAACGGCGGTAATGACGCCGCGGTGACCGGTTTCGCGGAGACGCAGGAGGACGTCGATGGCGGTGAGGCCAGTGCCGATGACGGTGACGGGGGCGTTGGGATCGAGGCCGGCGTAGGCGCCGGCTTTCCAGGCATTGTGGCAATAGACGCCGGCGAGTTCTGCCTCGGGCGCGACGCCGGGCAGCGGAGCGGGATCGAAATTTCCGGCGGCGAGAACGGTGAGGTCTGCGTGCAGCTTGCGGCCGTCTTCGAGAGTGAGCCTGGCGCCCTCGGGTGTTGGGCGGTAGTCGACGACGAGGCCATGCCATGTTTCGACGCCCTTGGCCTCGGAGAAAATCTGCTGGATGTAGCGGCCGAAGACGGCGCGGGGCGCGAAGGTGTCGGGTGCGGCGGAGGGGTCGTGATGGGCGCGGAGCCAGCGGAGGAAATGATCGGGCTCGGCGGGCAGGGCGCTGATTTTTCCGGCGGGAACATTGAGCAAGTGACGGAGGCTCGGCGTGGAGTAGGCAAGGCCGGGTCCGAAGGCAGGCTGCTGATTGATGACGATGATGCGCGCGCCGGTCTGCCGCTGTGCGAGGTGATATGCGGTGAGAGTTCCGCTGACGCCACCGCCGATGATGGCGATGGTTTTGGGATCGGGGTTCGCGTAAGCCATACTTTGACCTTAGGGAAGAACGGGTGTCGATGGAATTCACAAATTCTTATGCGGCATAAGGCGAGCAGCGGCGGCAGGGAGTGGCAATCGGGGCGGGCGCGATGCGTACAATAGAGTGTTTGGGTCTCCAATCACAATTCCTGGCAGAAATGGAGCAATTCCTTGGCAGAAACGATCTATGATGTTGCGATTATTGGCGGCGGTCCCGCCGGATACACGGCAGCCATTCGCGGCGGTCAGCTTGGCCTGAAAGTGGCGCTGATTGAAAAGGAGCCGAAGCTGGGCGGAACGTGCCTGCACGTGGGGTGCATCCCGACGAAGGCTCTGCTTTTCAACGCGGAGATCTACGACTACGTGAAGGACGCCAAGGCGTTCGGCCTGGAAGGGCTGGGCGAGCCGAAGATCAACTGGAAGACGATTTTAGACAGCAAGAACCAGATCATCGCGAAGCATACGAAAGGCCTGGACTTCCTGATGCGGAAGAACAAGGTCACGGTGATTGCGGGCTATGGGAAACTGACCGGGCCGGCCAAGGATGGAGTGCATTCCGTCGAAGTGACGACGAGCGGCAAGGGCAAGGCCGAGACGGTGAAGGCGAAGAACGTGGTTGTGGCGACGGGCTCGGACGCGAAGATGCTGCCCGGGCTGACTGCCAGCGACAAGATTCTGACGAATGTGGAGATGCTGGCGATCGGCGCGATTCCGAAGTCGATGGTGGTGATTGGCGCGGGCGCCGTAGGCGTGGAGTTCGGGTCGATTTTCCGGAGCTTCGGGTCGGAGATCACGATTGTGGAGTATTTGCCGCGGATGGTTCCGAACGAAGACGAGGAAGTGAGCAAGGAGCTGGCGAGGGTCTTCCGCAAGCGCGGGATTGAGTCGCACACGGGCGCGAAGGTCGAGAAGGTGGAAGAGACCAAGACGGGCGTGAAGGTGACGTTTACGGCGTCGGATGGCAAGCAGGTGGTGAAGGAAGCCGAGAAGGTGCTGGTGGCCGTGGGCCGCGCGCCGCGCACGGAGAACGTGGGCCTGGAGAAGACGAAGATCAAGCCGGAGCGCGGGTTCATCAAGGTGAACGAATGGATGCAGACCGAGGAGCCGGGCGTGTACGCGATTGGCGACATTGTGGCCGGATTGCCGCAGCTGGCGCACGTGGGCGCGATGTGCGGAATGGTCGTGGTGAGCAAGATTGCGGGCAAGTATGCGCGGCCGGTGAAGAAGGAACGCATCCCGGCCTGCACCTACACCGAGCCGCAGATTGGCAGCGTGGGGCTGACCGAGGCCGCGGCCAAGGAAAAGGGCCTGCAGGTGAAGGTGGGCAAGTTCCCGTTCACGGCGAACTCGAAGGCGTCGATTGTGCACCAGCATGACGGGTTCATCAAAGTGGTGGCCGACGCGAAGTATGGCGAGATCCTGGGCGTGCACATTATTGGTCCGCAGGCGACCGAGCTGATTGCCGAGGCCGTAACGGCCATCGAGCTGGAAGCGACGGTGGAGGAGATGATGTTCACGATTCACGCGCATCCCACGCTGGCCGAGGCGATGCTGGACGGTTTTGGGAGCGTGGAGGGATTGGCGATCAACGTGTAACTGTGATGGTTCCGTAAGCAAAAAGCCCGGCGGGATGCCGGGCTTTTGTGCATTTGAGGAGCTGATTGCTTTATGGGTGGCTGGTGCCCGGCTGGCTGCTTTCGAGTTGCTGCTTCTTCATTTCATTCAGTTGCTTCTGCAGCTGCTTCTGTGCCTCGTCGATCTGCTTTTGGATCTTGGCCGTGTCCACTTGCTGGGCCGCGCGCACGGCCTGCTGCATTTGCTCTTTGAACTGCCGGCTGTTCAGGCGGGCCATTGCCTCAGAGAGTTGTTTTTGCGCCTCGGCCATCTGCTGTTGCATCCTGGCGCTGTTCAGTTGCTTCTGCGCTTCGGCCACCTGCTGTTGCATTTTCTTTTGAGACTCTTCCAACTGCTTCTGGATCTTTGCCAAGTCAACCTGCTGTGCCGCGCGCCGGGCTTGCGCGATCTGCATGCGGAACTGCCTGCTGTGAATCCGGGCCTCTGCCGCCGCGATTTTCTTCTGGGCCTCTCGCAATTGCCTTTCCACGCGGGCGCGTTCCGCGGGGGTCAATTCGCGGCGGTGGCCATCGATCCAGGCGTACAGCTTTCCATGTCTGCTCATGATGACTTCGTTGCGGTGAATCTTCGCATTTCCCGGGGCGGGGACTGCCTGCGGCTCCGCGAGAGGCTGGGGCTGAACCGGAGGGAGTACGACAGGAGCTGGCTTTGCCGGGGCGGCGACCACAGGATTGGGGGCGGCGACCGCCGCTGGTGTTGCGGTTACGGCTGGCGCAGGAGGTGCTGCCTGTGAGATTTTGGCAACCGTGCCGGGGGCCTGTGCCCTGGCGGGAACCACATGCACCATCGTGACCAGCGCCAGGGCCGCTGCCATTGCTGCTACGCCGACCAGGCTGCGAGCTATCTTTGCGGGTACGTTCATTCGTGTTTGCTTGTTTATCAATTGCATGACTCTTTCCTCCAGTGCGTTTCCGTTGAACAGGCCTATGACGCCGGGTTGGTGGACAATTTGTCCCGCTGCGATTCGTTCGGCGAGCCCCACCAGGCAGCGTGCATATTCCATCTGTGAATTCATCGCGAGCGCGGCCGCCGCGTCGCAGGCCATTTCGCGCGTGCGGTGAATCTGCCGCTCGACTCCATAGGTGACGGGGTGCCACTTGAGCGGCGCGGCCATGACTTCGCAGAGCAGGTTCACGGCGTAGTCATGCCGCCGGATGTGCGCCATTTCATGACAGAGAGCCGCGATTGCTTCGTCTTCGCGCCCGGAGTCGAGCAGGCCGCGCAGGAAGCCCGCCGGGGATAGCAATGTAGGGCGAGCGGCACCGACCACGACGGGGCCAGCGAGCGTGTCGTTATCAAGTACGCGAATCTCCGGCTCTTTGATGGACATTCTGCGCGCACAGGCGGCTACCAGCGCGCGCTCGGGGTGCGTCAACTCTGCGTCGCGTGAGGCTCTCACAAAACGCTGCGCGCCGCTCCATGCGAGTGCGATTCGCATGAGACCCATGAACAGCACGATCAGGAATATGCTGGTGACCCACTCTGCTGTGCGGGGGCTGATCTCAATTTCCCGCGTGAAGTGCAGCGAGGCGAAGGCCGTCTGGGTCTTTGTGAGCCAATCAGGGCGCGGCGCATGCGTTGGGTTGCGCGTTGGGGCCTGCGTTGCAAGAGTCTGTACCGCGGCGCCTGCGGTTGATGCTTGAGCCGACGAACTGGCTGCCGGAGTTCCATCCCCGCGCGCGCCGGCAAAGCTCGCACGCGCATGGGGGAGCACTCCGAAGAGCGGGAGTGATACAGCCAGCGCAAGCACCGCTGTCCAGATGCGGTGCTGCCCGACTGCCGCGGGCCTCGCGACGCGCACGAGCAGCCACGCCCCAGCAGCGAGTACGGGAAGCTGCCATGCCGCGTTGAGGACGTACTGCATGAATGCCCGATCCATTTTGCATCTCCTGTTGAGCTACGCTCCGGAACCGGCGCCCGTTCCCGCTGGTTTGCAGAGCTGCTCTTGCGACCTAGTTGCCGAGGCTGTAGACGATGTGAATCTCAGTTTTTACGGCGACGGGATTGCCGTTGAGCGTGTAGGGCTTGTAGCGCCAGGTGCGAACGGCCTTGAGAGAGGAGTTACGCAGCAATTTGGGGCCGGAGATGACTGTGAGGTGCTGTATCCTGCCTTCTTTTGAGATGAGCGCTGCAAGGGTCACCGTGCCCTGAACGTGCTTTTTCTTTGCCTCGACGGGGTACTTGGGAGCCGCGCCGGAGATGCGGTTGCCGGCCATGACGCCTGCGGCGAGATGGACGGGCCTGGATGAAGACTGCTTACTGTGGGCCGATGCCGAAGCGGCATCAACATGGAGGCCGAGCGCAAAGGCTCCGGTGGCGAGGGCCAGAATGGTGCAGGCGGCGAGCGTGACGGCGCGGCGCGCGACTGTGCTGCGGATTTGTGACTGTGTGAGTTTCATAATTCTCCTTTCGAGGGACTGAGTGTCAAAGATGCCGATGGCGTGGATGGTTTGGGGCTTTCGGATGGATTGCTGGGAGGCGAGACGGAGCAGTGCGCAGGCGTAGTCGTGGGGGCCGAACGTGACGTGGGCGGCGAGATGGTCGCAGAGGATTTCGCGGGATTCGGCGATGCGTGCGCGGGTGAGCCAAATGACGGGATGCCAGGTGATGGGCAGAGTCAGGACTTCATAGAAGAGATTTTTGGCGTAGTCGCGGCGGCGGAGGTGGGCGAACTCGTGGGCGAGCGCGGCCTGGAGGTCAGTGGCGGCGGTGCGATCAAGGAAGCCGGGTGGCAGCAGCAGCGCGGGGTGCAGGAAGCCGATGATGGCGGGGCTGGAGACGGATTGCGAGACGAGCAGTTGCAACGGCGCGCGGCGCGTGGAGAAGAACTTGTGGAGGACGGGGTAGTCTTCCGATGCGATGGTGTGCGCGTTGCGGCGCATGGTCGAAGTCTTGAGAAGGCGCCAGACAAGGCGGCCGGTGAAGTAGAGAATGAGCGCGGCATAAGCGGCGAGCACAAACGTGATCAGGAAGGGCGAGAGCTGCCATGCCGGCGCAGCGATGGCTGCCGGGCCGGTGGAGATGCTCACCGAGGCGGCGGCGGATGGGGCGGCGGGTGCGAAGAGCGAGAGGAAATATGCCGCGATTAACTTGAGATTGAGCTGGCCGAAGGGCAGGAGCAGCTCGGTGAAGAGCGCGCCGACCCAGATGCAGTGTTCCCATTGCGGGCCGTTGTGGCGCGTGAGGCGGACGGCGAGCCAGGCGGCGCAAAAGACGAGCGGGAGTTGCCAGAAGGCGTTGAGGAGGTAGTTGAAGAGGAGCATGGCGGGGTTCATTTGTCCTCCTTCCCACGTTCGAGCTGTTCACGTTCGAGGCGGCGGGTGAGTTCGGCGATCTTTTTGGCGTCGATCTGGTGGTTCTTGATGAGGCTCATCACCAGAGCTTCTGTAGATCCGCCGAAGACGCGGTCGACCAAGTCGCGGACGGCGTGGCCTGTGGCCTTGGATTCGGTAACGGTGGCACTGTAGAGGTAGGCGCGGCCCTCGAGCTTGCGGCGGAGCTTGCCCTTGCGGTGCAGGATGTTAAGCATGGTCTGCACGGTGGTGTAGGCGAGGGGCTGCTCGAGCTCGGCCTGCACGGCGCTGACGCTGGCGGAGCCGAGCCGCCAGATGACCTGCATGATCTGGAGCTCGAGGCGGGTGAGAGTTTCCGGTTCGCGGCTGGGCATGGGGCAATCTCCTAACGTGTTAGGAGATTAGGGCGGACAGGGAGGATTTGTCAACTAAGAGTTTAGGAGATGAGGCGGTGATTTGGGGATGAGAAAGTGTGGAAAGCGGCGAAAGCCCAGTAAAATAAGGACAAAGCGATGATTCTGAAACTTGTTTATCTGGGGCGCGTGAGTTATGCCGAGGGGCTCCAGCTGCAGCGGCGGCTGGTGGAGGCGCGCGTTGCGGGGCGTATTGGAAATACGCTGGTGCTGCTGGAGCATCCGCCGGTGCTGACGCTGGGGCGGAATTCGGACCGGAAGAATGTGCTGGCGACGGATGAGTTTCTGGCGTATCGCGGGGTGGAGATTCACGAGATCAATCGCGGCGGGGATGTGACGTATCACGGGCCGGGGCAGCTGGTGGGGTATCCGATTGTGGATCTGCGCAGCTTTGCCTTGACCGGGCTGGGACGGCGGCTGGGGGCGGTGGAGTATGTGCGCTGGGTGGAGGAAGCGCTGATTCGGGCCTGCGCTGACTTTGGCGTGAAGACGGAGCGCGTGGCCGGGCGGACTGGCGTGTGGACGCTGGCCGGCGGTTCAATTGAAGAGAAAAAGATTGCTGCGATTGGCGTGCATATTTCGCGGGGAATCACCTCGCACGGGTTTGCTCTGAACGTGACGACGGACCTGCGGGATTTTGAGCTGATTGTTCCGTGCGGCATCAGCGACCGGAAGGTGACGAGCCTGGAGCTGGAAGTGAGCGAGGAAGTGGGTGAGACGCTGACGATGGAGAAGGTGATCCACGCGGTGGCCCGGCAGTTCGGAAGGGTGTTTGAACACCAGGTGCTGTGGCTGGAGGGGCTGGTGGATCTTCTGCCGGAACCGGCAGGGATTCCGGTCGAAGCGAAGAATAAAATCTGACGCGAAGAGGCCGAAGGTTCGCGGAGAAAGACGTTCCGTGAGAGGTGGTTGATGTGAGGTTGGGCTGACCACGATGAATTTGCACAAAGCCAAAGCCCACGCCTGTGATTGCAGACGTGGGCTTTGTTGCGAGCGGACGATATTACCTTGCGGCGGACTGCGAGTCTGCGGAGGCGATGAAGCTGTCGATGTTCTTCTGCAGTGCCGGCATGGCCTTGAGGTTGACGTAGAGCATGTGTCCGACGGGGTAGTAGTAGAAGTGGATATGGCTGCGTTCTACGGCGGGGATGGACATGTGGCGGACGGTGTAGAGCGTTCCGAAGAAAGGCGTGGCCATGTCGTAATAGCCGTTGTTGAACATGACGTGCATGGCGGGATCGTTGTTCATGGCGCGGGCGAGAGCAGGCGCGACGTTGCGGCCGGCGGTGGGTCCGACGCTCATGCCGAGGTCATTGAGGGGCGGACGGTACTTCCAGTCCCAGTCATGATAGACGGTGCCGCTGAGCTGAGGGTAGGGGCGGTCGCTCTGGTAGTGGAGCGTCTGGGTGAGGTACTGATGGAAGGCCGCGGTGACGACGCCCATGACGGCGGAAGCAGAGGCGTCGGCGGTGGGGACTGGGAGCAAGGGCTGCAGCTCGGGGAGGGTGAAGCGGGAGTCGTAGCGACCCGTCTCGGTGTCTGCGGAGCCGAGTTCACGTTTCATGAAGACGGGCAGGGAGATGCGGAGATCAGCCTTGATCCAGAGGCTGGCGGGGATGCCGGGGAGCTGGGCGAGCTGGGCGGCGATCTGCTGCTTCTGGGCGGCGGGCAGGCAGCTGC
>JAJZJJ010000030.1 GCA_021810175.1 Acidobacteriota bacterium
CGCTGGGGCAGGTGCAGAAGAGGACGATCTCCTGATCGCGGGGGATCCGAACGCTTTCGGCCATCAGTTTATCGGGGGTGAGGCTGAGGGCGCCGGGGAGGGTGCGGGGATCGGGCAGATAGTCGAGGGGATGGCGCAGGTCGACGATGAAGACGGGCTCGCCGTCGTCCATCATGCGTTTGAGATCGGTCGGTTCCAGGCGGGCCAGGCGTACGGAGCGGACAAAGGCGCGGCGCTGAAAGAGCCGCCAGGCGAGAAAGCCAAGAACGAGAAGCAGGAAGAGCGCGAGGAAGAAGTGCGCGGTCCAGGAGAGCGCCTGCGGGTGCCGCATCAGGACGTCTCCGAAGATGCGACCGCCGAGGGTTGCGGTGCCGGCCCACAGCAGAACTCCAAGGGCGTCAAAAGCGAGAAAGCGTCCATAAGCCATTCCTGACTGGCCGGCGATGGGCGGAGCCAGGATGGCCAGCCCCGGGATGAACTTGGCGACCAGCAGGGCCGATGGTCCGCGGCGCGAGAAGTAGCCTTCGGTTTTGCGCACACAGGCGGAACTTTCAAGGCTGAGGCGGCAGACGATGCGCACCACCGCGCTGCCGTAGCGTTTGCCGAAGGCATACCAGACGGAATCCGCGATGAGGCTCCCGCCGAGCGCCGCGGCGATGACCAGCGGCAACCGCAGGTGATGCGTGCCAGTGAGGGTTCCCGCGGTGAGCAGCAGCGGAGTGCTGGGCAGCGGCGCGCCGAGCTGCACAGCCATCACCCACACGAAGACGAGCAGGTAGCCATAGCGGATAAAGAAGTGGAGGGCGATCGGCATATCCGTGGGAAGAACAAATCAGTGTCTTCCTATAGATTGGCCGAAACCCCTCCAGGGAGCAAAGAATATTTTGCGCGCCCGTTACCTCGTCTTTGGCGCCGTCACCGGAATCTGCAAGGTGCCGATGCGCTCGTTATCGAGATTCTGGACTCCCAACTGCAGGAGGGAGACGCCCTGGGGCACATCGATGAGCTGATTCAGGTGAACTCCGTCTTTCTCGGCAACAGCGGCCTGGGCCGGGGTGAGGTTGAGGTCGAGGGCGATGTCCTGGTAGTTTTCCCGAAAGCCCATGCCGTTGTAGACGACTTCGGCCAGCTCCAGCTTTGCCGTTTGGTTGCCGTTGGGCAGTTTGGTCATGTTCAGGGATGTTGGGTTGATCCAGTAATTGACCACCATGCGCCGCGGGTTTTTCATTTTCGCCGAGAGCTGCCCGCCGTTGCCCATGGCCGACGATACGGTTTTCAGCTGGGGTCCGGCAGCGGATACCTGGGCATGGAAGAGCACCTGCGAGAGCATCGGGCTGCCAGGCTGCATGGCGGCGACCATGGGATTGACCTCACCGCCGACCAGGCCCTCTTTCTTCTTCGGATCGAGGGCGTAATAGCCGCGCCGGTACTGTAGCTTGTAATGGCCTTCCTCCAATTTGACGCGGATATTGCGGTAGGCTCCGTTATAGTTACGATTTTCTGGCACGTAACCCAGGGTGTAGTAACTGGAGCCGTTGGAGATGGCCGCGGGCAGAGATCTGCCAATGGCGTTGGTATTGATGTAGGCCTTGCCGCCAGTTTCTTCCGCTATTTCCCAGGCTGTTCCCTGTTCCTCGAAGTTTCTCATCATGTAGGCAGAGGTTTGCGATTCGAGCGCCTGCGACATTTGCTGCCCGCCTGCCACCGGAGTGCTGTTCATCAACTGGGGATTCATCATGGTATTTTCGGCCTTGAATTCGGGCGCTTCATTGAGTCCCTGAACATCGACGGGATAGACGGCTACGCGAGCCAGGGCCATGAGGGAGTCCATTTTTTTGATTTCGCGCCGAAAATCCAGCCATGCCCCCTGCTGGCCCATGTTTTCATCGCCGCCGGCAACGATTGGCGGCGGGTTTTCCGTAAACCAGATGAGGTTCTTGCGTCCGGGAATGGTGGTGAGATAGCGGGCCAGTTCGTCCATAGCGGTGAACGTTATCCGTGCGCGCAGGTAAAATGTAAAATTGCTCTGATCCGCCTGGAACTGCTGCACTGCCGCTAACGCGGTACCCGAGACTCCGGCACCGGCTGCGATATTGGTGAGAAGGGTCATTCCGGCACTGGTGTTGGGATTCATCATGGCCGACCTGTTGGCCGTCGTCTGGCTCAAAGCCGCCAACAGGGCGCTGCGCCTGGTACTGAAACCATTGATCATCTGAAGCTGATCGGTCAGGGCAAACATGGCGATCTGCGTGCCGCGGGGAATCTGCTTCACAACTTTTCGCAGGCGGGTGATGGCATACACCTGATGCCCCAGGGGCGTGTTCATGTCGTCGAGCAAGATGACATCCGCGGCCGAAGTGAGGTGGTACCGCGGCTGATTGCTGTACATGCCGGCAGGAAGGTTGAGCGGGGCGGTGGATACCTGCTCTGCTTCCGTGGCCGTGTGCCGCTCGAAGACAGAAATCTGCTGAGGCTTGCCGTTCTCGAAGAGCTGGAAATCGGACTTTGGCAAGCCGAGCACGGGTTTACCCTTCTTATTGGTGACCACCACGTCCACGAGCACGAGACTGCTCCGCGTGTGGAACACGGGGATAGCCTGCCCCGTCTGCGGCTGCGTGGCCGGTTGCTGCGTCTTCGGCTGGCGAGGACCGGTAAAGCCTGACGTCAGCGCCACGGCCACGAGACCGGTTGTCGCCAAAAGAAGTCGTTTCATCTGAGTTCCCTTTCCTCTCATCCATCAATTCCCTGCTCTGATCGGAATCTCCAGGGTTCCGATTCGCCCGCTCTCCAGGTCCTGTACGCCTAACCGGAGAAGACTAACACCTTCAGGCACGGCAATCACCTGCTGGAGATGCAGGCCGTGCGTCATCGCCTTTGCAACGTCGTCGGGAGCGAGGTTCAGCTCCAGCGACGTGTCCTGGTAGTTTTGACGAAACCCGGTGGGGTTATAGACCACTTCCGTCAGTTCTAATTTGACCTGGGTGCGGCCGTTGGGCCCTTTCGTCATCGTCAGCGTCTTTGGATCGATCCAGTCGTTCACTACGTAGCGTTGGGGATTCTTCAGTTGCGCGGCGATTTTGCCGCCGCTGACGGAGCCGTCGGCTATGTGCTCGAGGCTGGCGGGCGCGCGCTCCGCTTTCGCGCGAAAGAGCACCTGGGACAGGTTCGGCACGCCGGGCTGCATGGCGGCAATCAGTGGGTCCGCCGGGCCGAGCAGCATCTTTTTCATACGGGCTGCGCCGAGGGCAAAGTAGCCGCGCCGGTATTCGAGGTGGTAGCGTCCTTTCTCCAGTCTGACGCGAATTTTACGGTAGGCGCCGTTGTCATTCTGGTTCCTGGGCACATAGCCGAGGGTGTAGTAATTGGCTCCATTGGCGATGGCGCTCGCGAGAGCCTGGCCGACTGCGTTGGTATTCTCGAAGGCCTTGCCGCCGGTTAAGGTCGCAATCTGAGTCATATTGAGGTTGTTGAATTCGGTCTGGGCAATGGAGCCCTGCACGCCTTCCTGAATGGTGTTGTTCATCACTTCGGCACTGGGAAGAGCATTCGCGGTCGGAGTGCTGACCAGGAGGTTCGGATTGAGAATCTGGGCCTGGGCGGTATCGTTCATGGGCACGGAGAGTCCCCGTGCGCCGACGGGGTAGACGGCCACGCGCGCCAGGGCCAGCAGGGAAATCAACTTTTTCATGCCGTCGCTTGCGCCGGCTTCGTTGCCTTCGATCATCAGGCCGGCCTGCTCCAGCCCTGGCATGATCGGCGGAAACGAACCCGCGAACCAGATGAGGTTCTTGCGTCCGGGAATGGTGCTGAGGTACCTTCCCAACTCGTAGAGGGCGTCGACGGTCGTGTAGACATTGGCATTGATCCCCGCCGCCGCCTCATCGTTCATGACGCTCTGCTGAAAGCCCTGCACTCCACGTTGCCCGATGGGAAAGCCATTGGACATGTTTCCGAGAAACAACGGGATTTGCCAGTTGTCATTCGGCTGGAAGGGCATGCTGGAAGCGAGGTAGGGATTTGTCCTCCTGCTCTTCAGCAAGTTTTCCAGCGCGCCGGCTCGTTCATTGAAGCCCTGCAGCATCCGCAGCCGGGAGTCGAGGGTGAAGACCGCCACGCGCGTGCCCTTCGGAATCGAGTGCAGATATTTCAGCAAGCGGGCGCGGACGTAGGCCTGATCGGTGATGGGCGTGTTCAGCGAGTCCAGCAGAATCACGTCCGCGGCGGAGGTGAGGGTGTAGCGCGGCTGATTGTTGTAGACCCCGGCTGGCAGATTCTCCGGAGGGCTGGCCACGCGGACAGCGTCGGTCGCCTTGTGCTCGACAAAGTAGCTGATTTTCTGCGGCTGGCCGTTTTCCAGGACATGGAAATCGGACTCCGGCAGCCCCAGCACCGGTTTGCCGCGCCCCTTTGTCACGACTACATCCAGCAGAACCATGTTGCTCTGGGCGTGGAAGATGGGAATCTGCTGTTCCTGCCGCGCAGTATCCGGCCTGGCCGGCTGGGCGTTCTGTCCGCCGGAGAAGCCCGACACCAGCATGATGACCACCGCAGGGCTGAATCCAACCAGAAGCCGTCTCATCGTGCCTCCTCGGCCCTTCCGTTTGCTACTTCTTTGCCACGTCGACCGGAAACTCCAGGGTGCCGATGCTGCCGCTGCCGATATCCCTGATTCCCAGCCTGAGCATGCTCCGGCCTTTCGGCACATCGATCACCTGCTGCAGATGGATCCCGTCGGTCATGGCTTTTTCGGCATCCGCGGGTGTTAAATCCACCCCTATTCCGGTGTCGGCGTAGTTTTCCAGGGTCCCGATCCGGTTGAAGACCACCTCGGTCAGCTCCAGCTTCACCTGGCGGCGGCCGTCGGGCAGCGTCACGAGATCCAGCGTTCGCGGGTTGATCCAGTAGTTCACCAGAAAACGCTGCGGATTTTTCAGTTTGCCGGCCAGGGCTCCGCCAGCTCCAGGCTGATCCGCAACCTTCAGCAGCCTGCCGGAGGCGGGAGCGGTTTTGGCCCAGAACTGGATCTGCGACAGGTCGGGCGCTCCGGGCTGCATGGCGGCGATGAGCGGGTTCACCTTGCCTTGCAGCATCCTGTTCATCGCCTTCGGACTCATGGCGTAATAGCCGCGGCGATATTGCAGGGTGTCATGGGCTTGTTCCACCTTCACCAGAACGTGGCGCAGCGTGCCGTTCTCTTTCCGGTTCTTCGGCACATAACCGATGGTGTAGTAGTTGGCCCCGTTGGCGATCGCCTCGGGGAGCGCCCGTCCCAGGGCGTTGGTGTTCACGAAGGCTTTCCCGCCGGTGGTCTGGGCCACCTGTCTCATAAACGAGTTCTCCAGACCCTCCTCCGTCATAAACATCTGGGCGGGTGACTGCCTCTTGCCAGGATTTATATTCGGCGGCGTACGGAAGTCGAGCGACATCTTGAGTCCCCGCGAATCCACGGGATACACGGCCACCCGCCCCAGCGCCAGCAACGAATCCATCTGCTCTACCAGCGGGGTATAGTCGTACTCAGCCGCGATCACGCCCGTCCGTCCGGCGCCTGGCAAGATGGGTGGAAATGCCCCCGTAAACCAGATCAGGTTCTTTCGCCCAGGAATCGTGCTCAGATACCTGCCCAATTCGTCCATTGCCTGGATGGTCAGGAGCACGCGCATGTTCATTTGGGCACCGCCCGCCGGGGACATCGTCATTTGCACGTATTGCTTTTGGGTCAGCGGTGTCGCGTACACCGAAGCATTCGATGCGGCGCTTCCCCAGGGCGTGAGGGAGGGATCCATATACGACGAGAACAGCGCATCCGTCCGCTTGCTCCTGAGGAGGCGCTCCAGCGTGCCGGGTTTCGCATTGAATCCCTGCAGCATCTCCAGCCGGCCGCCCAGCGTGAAGACCGCTACCCGCGTGCCCTTTGGAATCGACTGCAGATATTTCAGCAGGCGCGTGCGGATGTAGACCTGGTCGTTGTAGGGCGTATTCAGCGAATCCAGCAGGATGACGACCGCGGCCGATTGCAGCGTGTAGCGCGGCTGATTGCTGTAGACTCCGGGCGGCAGATGCTGCGGGCCGGTGGCGACGCGCAGCGCATCCGTGGCTCTGTGCTCCTTAAAATAGGTGATCCGCTGCGGCTTTCCGTTCTCGAAGACCCGGAACTGCGACTCCGGCAGGCCCAGCACCGGCTTCCCATGGTTCATCACCACTACGTCTTCCAGGACCAGATTGCTCCGCATGTGGAAGAGCGGAACTCCATGTCCGTGCCGCGGATTCGCCTGAGTTTTTGCCTGCTTTGCGCAGGCACTGCCTGCCGTCGCCAGGAGCAGCGCGCAAACCGCCAACCGACGTGAGCCGTGCATTTGGCCCTCCACCCCTTCGACGCAGCTCTGCAGCAAAAGACCCGCCGTTTTGGGAAATAACCCTTCTTTTATCGATAAGTCATCAATAACCAGGTATTCAAGCCTGAGCCTATCCGGCAGATAAGGACCGGAAACCCGGGAACACAGAATCTTACACAAAAGGAAAGAGCCCTGTCCGCTCTGCGCGGACAAGGCTCATTTATTTTCCAGTGTGAAAGTTTCTATGATCCGGAACTTAGCTGGCTCCGGAGGAGTGAATGTGGTTTTGCTTTAGCCGACTTTTGCGTGGACCAGGGGCATTTCGACCAGGTGCTCGCTCAGGAACCAGGTCTGCATCTCGTTGGCGCGCAGGACGTCGCTGACCAGCATGTCGTTGGTGCCGCTGTCCCCCAGGTCCTGCGCCTTCTCGGCCAGATCGCGCGTGTCTTTGATGATGAGCGCATGCGCCTCCAGCAGGCGCGAAATCTGCACGGGAACCTCCTCCCGGCCCTTTGGCGGACGCTCGAGGCGGGTGAGCTCGGCGACGTCGTGGGCCATGGCGACGCTGACGCCGCCAAGGATCTGAATGCGCTCGGCAATCAGATCCACCAGCTCCACCTGTTCGGAGAAGTGCTTATCGAAGAGCAGGTGTAGCTGATAAAAGGTCGGTCCTCCCACCTGCCAGTGCGATTTCTTATAGAGATCGCGCAGCGAGGCGGTATCGGCCAGCAACAGGTTCAGGCGCTCGCAAATTTCCCGGCGCGCGTCTTCGCCCAGGCCGATCGGCAGGTCGCGGATGACCGTGCCAAACTGCTGAATTTCCTTCGCATTCTGACGCCACTGCGGTGAGACCAGATCCATCCCCCGATTCCCCATTTTCCGAGCTGGTGCACTCATATGCGTTTTCCTCCTTGCGGGATTGGATGCGCCGTGGCGGGAGATTTCGCGTCGCCGGCGTGCTCTCCGCGCCATAAATTGGGGCACAAAATCGCTCCGGTGACAGCGGGCACAGCTCCGGATCGGCGGGCCGCGTTACCCTTGCACCATGCCGGAAGTGAACGCCACCCTTTCCTCTGCCGCCTTTGCCCCCGCCCGAGCGATTCTGGAGAAGGCGATCGCCGAGCGCGCTTTTCCCGGCGCCGCTTACGGAGTCCTGCATGGGGGCAGGATCGCAGCGCTGGAGGCGGTGGGCCGGTTCACCTATGATCCCGATTCGCCGGCCATCGAGCCGGATACGGTCTTCGATCTGGCCAGCGTGACCAAGGTGGTGGCCACGACGGCCGCCGCGATGCTGCTGATCGACCGGGGCCTCTTCAACCTCGATACAAGGGTTGGCGACATCCTGCCCGGGTTTGTGGTCGGTATGGCGCCGGGCGGCGGCAAGGATCGCGTGACGCTGCGGATGTTGCTGGCGCATACGTCGGGGCTGGTGGGCTATGCTCCACTGTTTCGCGCCTGTACGACCCCGGCGGCGCTGCTGCGGGAGATTCTGCATCTGCCGCTGGAAGCGCCTCCGGGGAGCCGCACCGAGTATTCCGATTTCGGATTTATTTTGCTGGGAAAGATCATCGAGATTCTGGGCGCCCGCCCGCTGGATGAACTCTGCGCGGGGGAAATCTTTGCGCCGCTGAGCCTGAACTCGACGCGGTTCTGCCCGCGCGCCGATCAGCGTCCGTATATTCCGCCGACAGAAGAGGACACGACGTTTCGCCACCGGGTGATTCAGGGAGAAGTGCAGGACGAGCACGCGTTTGTTCTGGGGGGCATCGCCGGACATGCGGGACTGTTCTCGAATGTTCGCGATTTACTGCGTTTTGCGCAGTGCATTCTGGAGCAGGGACGAGCGCCCGGCGGCGCAACCGTGTTCCATGAGCAGACGATCCGGCGGTTTACGACGCGGCAGACGGAATCGCAGGACGGAAATGGAGACGTCAGCCGCGCGCTGGGCTGGGATGTGCCGACGGGGGAATCGTCTTCGGGGCATCATTTCGGGCCGCGGTCCATCGGGCATCTTGGGTATTCCGGCACGTCGCTGTGGATCGACCCGGATCAGTCGCTGGCGGTCGCGCTGCTGACGAATCGCACCTGGCCGGACCGTTCCAGCAACGCGATTCGGCAGGTACGACCGGCCTTTCACGACGCAGTGGTAAAAGCGCTCTCCACTTTAAGCTGACTTACTCGCTCGCCGGCTCATTCTTCTTTAGTCCCAGCTCGGCCATGGCTATCTGGAGGTCGACCCAGGCTTCCTTCTTTTGGCGGGGATCGCGGAGCAGATAGGCCGGGTGATAAGTGACGATGAGTTTGGAGCCGCGCGCCTGGTGGATACGTCCGCGCAGAGCGTTGAGCGGACTCTTCCCGCCCAGCAGATAGGTGGCCGCCGTTGCGCCCAGCGCCACGATCACCTCGGGCCGGATGACATCGATCTGGCGGAAGAGGAAGGGCGAACAGGTGTGCGCCTCCTGCGGCTCGGGCACGCGGTTTTGCGGCGGGCGGCACTTCACGATGTTGGCGATGTAGACCTGATCGCGGCGGAGTCCCATGGCGGTGATCATGTTGTTGAGGAGCTGGCCAGCGCGGCCAACGAACGGCAGTCCCTGGGCATCCTCGTCCGCGCCGGGGCCCTCGCCGACGAACATCAGGCGCGCGTTGGGGTCGCCGTCGCCGAAGACGATGGTGTGCCGGCCAGCGGCCAGCGGGCAGCGCTGGCAGTCGCCAATCTCTTCGCGGATTGCCTCCAGAGCCGCCGCCTTCTGTCGCGGGGGAACGAGCGCGCTGGGTTGTTCCACGGTGGGCGGCATCAGGACGGAGGTCTTCGGCATTCTCTCCTCGGGTTCCGCGGCAGGCGCGGATGGAATGGGTGCTTGATATGTCGCTGTATCGGTTACAGACTCTTCGATGAGCGCCGCCGGCGCGGCTCCGCGGCGGTAGAAGTCGAAGACGCCGAGATCGCGGTAATAGGCGATCCGCGCCCGCACGGCTTCCTGGGTTTCAGGAGAGGGCTTTGGTGTCAAACGTCAGTCTCCCGGCGCCACAGAGAAATCGGAATCGGACTCGGCGAGCAGCTTTCGGGGGCGTCGGAGCGTGAGAATCTCGCTCAGGATCTCGTCGGCCAGTTCGCGCTTGGCCATTTCGGGCAGTTCAATCGAGCGTTCGCGGGTGAGGAAGGTGACGGCGTTGCGGTCGGAATCGAAGCCGAGGCCTGCCCGGGAGACATCGTTGAGAACGATGGCGTCGGCGCCCTTGCGCATGAGCTTGGCGCGGCCGTGGGCCACCACGTCTTCGGTTTCGGCGGCGAAGCCGATGATGAGCATACCGTCATGCCGGCGCTGCACCACTTCCGCCAGAATGTCCTGGGTCGGTTCCAGTTCCAGAGTGAGCGGTCCGCTGCGGCGCATTTTTTGTGCGGCCTGGGCGCGCGGCTTATAGTCCGCCACGGCCGCGCACTTAATCACAATAGTGGATTCGCGCATCCGCGCCAGTACGGCATTGCGCATCTCCTCGGTGGTGGTGACGGGAACCACTTCGCATCCGGCGGGGGCATGCAGCGCGGTGGGCGCGGAGACGAGAATGACGCGGGCTCCTCGGCGCTGCGCGGCCTCGGCCATGGCGTAGCCCATCTTTCCGCTGGAGCGGTTGCCGAGAAAGCGCACCGGATCGAGGGCCTCGCGCGTGCCGCCGGCGGTGACCAGCACAGTTTCTCCGGCGAGGTCGTTGTGGTGCTGGAGGATGTCGAGCACGGCTTTCAGGATGGCCTCGTTGGAAGCCAGGCGGCCCGCGCCCTGCATGCCGCAGGCGAGATAACCGCTCTCCGGCGGGACGATGCGCACGTTGCGGTTTTCGAGCGTCTGCAGATTCGCGCGGGTGGCGGGATGCTCCCACATATTGACGTTCATCGCGGGAGCCACGATGACGGGGGCTTTGGTAGCCAGGTAGAGGGTGGTGAGGAAGTCGTCGGCGATACCGTGGGCGAATTTCGCCAGGGTGTTGGCAGTGGCGGGAGCGACGACCAGCGCGTCGGTGGTCTGCGCCTCGTCCATGTGCTCAATGGCGGAGGCCGCGTCGGCGCCGGGAGCGTCAGCGGCGTCCCACAGGCCGGTGACGACCTTGTGCCCGGTGAGCGCGGCGAAGGTGAGCGGCTGCACGAAATGCTGCGCGCTTTCGGTCATGACCACGTGGACATCCAGCGCCTGCTTCTGCAGGTCGCGCACCAGTTCGGGGATTTTGTAAGCCGCAATGCCGCCCGTTACGCCAACCGTGACTCGCATACTTTGATCTTAGCTCCAGTTCGCAGGCGGGCGCTCCAGTGGCGATGGAGCCGCCTGTGTGGTCCATGTGTCAACTCGTTTGGCGAAAGCGGCGAAGGCTACAGGGCGAACCTGGGCACATCCGCGCCAATCACTTCGGGGCGAACCGCGGGAGCATTCTCCGGCTTCACGTAGGTGATTTTGCCGGCGGCGATCTCGTCCTGGGCCACGCGGCAGGCTTTAGCCGAGGGGCTGGTAACCAGGGGCTCCGCGCCGTTCTGCAGCTGCCGCGCGCGGCGCGCCGCCACCAGCACGTAGCGGAAATTGCTGTCGTATTCGCGTTCGATGCTCATCGCTGATCCTCCGGGAATGAAGCCGTGGCCGCGCTCGTCATCCCGCTTCGGGGACCAGCACACCAAATGCCTCCAGCACGGGACGAACCCGAGCCTCGGAATTGGCCTGCCGGCATCCCTCCGCGATCTCGATTTGCCGCCGCGCGTCCGCCGAAGCTTCGCCGGAAATTCCGTCCCGGTGGAGTCGTTCGGCTGCCACGACGGCGGCCATTTCTTCTACGGCGCGGTCCAGAATATCGTTGACGAGAATATAACCATAATCGCGGTAATTCTCAATCTCCTGTTTCGCCTTGGCCAGTCTCTTGCGGATAATGGTCTCCTGCACACTGCCTTCAGCACGGCTGCGGTTGCGCAAACGGTAGGCCAGGATGTCAGGCGACGGCGGCATTAAGAAGATGGATACGGCCTCGGGCATGCGGCGCCGGACCTGAGCCGCGCCCTGGACGTCGATGTCCAGCAGGAGATCCTTGCCCTGGGCAAAGGCCTCGCGCAGCGTGGAGCGGGCGGTGCCGTAGTAGTTGCCGAAGACCTCAGCGTATTCGAGGAACTCGTCCTGGCGGATCATTTGCTCGAAGCGGTCGCGGGTGGTGAAGTGGTATTCGCGGGAGTTGACCTCGGAGCCGCGCGGGCCGCGGGTGGTCCACGAAACGGAGAAGTCGAGGCCGGTGACCAGCGAGC
Source organism: Acidobacteriota bacterium (assembly GCA_021810175.1). The sequence continues at coordinate 11,611 of JAJZJJ010000030.1, forward strand.
GGAGCTGGTTCACGATGGTGGATTTGCCCGAGCCCGAAGGCGCCGAAATAATGAACAGGATTCCCGCCAAGCCTCTTTCTCCCTCTTGCCGCGGCTGGTTTTGGGGCCGCTTTTGCGCGGACGCTCCGCGTTTTACTCCAGATTCTGTACCTGCTCGCGGGCCTTTTCGATTTCCGACTTCATCCCCAGGCCGCATTCGGTGATGCGGGTTCCGTTGCCGGCGACGCCGCTGGTTTTGGAGAGCAGGGTGTTGGCCTCGCGATTCATCTCCTGCAGCAGGAAATCGAGCTTCTTGCCCACTTCCCCGCCCTGATCGAGCAGGCCGGTGAAGTGGTCGATGTGGGTCCGCAGGCGCGCCACTTCTTCCTCGACGTCGCTGCGCTCGGCGATGAGCGCGGCCTCCTGCAGGATTCGATCCTGATCGAAGCCGCCGTCGAGCATGGTCTTCAGGCGCTGGTTGAGGCGCTCGAAGTAAGCCTGCTGCACCTTTTCGCGGAGTTGGGCCGCTTCGTCGACCAGAGCGCGCAGCTTCGCCATGGCGGCGCGCAGCTCATCGGCCAGGACCGCGCCTTCCTGGGCGCGCATCGCGTTCAGGGAATCGATCAGGACGCCGGATTCGCGGAGCAACGCCGCCTCCAGCGCCTGCATTTCTTCCTCGCCATTGCGGGCCTCGGAGGTGAGAATGCCGGGCAGCCGGAAGATGGCATTGAGATCGGGCTGGCCGGGAAGGCCATGCTCGCGGGCGGCGGCGCGGAAAGCTTCGACGTAGGCCGCGACCTGTGTGCGGTCGTAGCCGCCTTCGGTTTTCTGGGTGCGCTCCAGATTGAGGGTGACTTCGACGTGGCCGCGATGCAGCTTTTCCTTGAGGGTGCGGCGCAACTGCATCTCCGCCGCCTCGGTGCCGGAAGGCATCCTCATGTGCAGGTCAAGGAACCGGTGATTCACGCTTTTCAGGCTGAGCGTAAAGCCCAGCGCCTCCGAGACCCGCCCTGTGGCCCGGGCAAACCCCGTCATCGAATAAACAGGCTGCTTCCCTTCGGTCATTCGTCTGTTCTTCCTGTCAGCACCGCGGGCAACTCTGTTTCCACTCCGGCCCCGTTGCCGTTTCCGTTGGTTTCACCAATATCCATAAACTGTAATCGATAGAGTTTCTGATAGGTTGGAGAATTCAGCAACAGCTCATCGTGCGAGCCCACCGCCGTAATTTTGCCATGCTCGAGTACGGCGATGCGGTTGGCGCGCCGGACGGTGGAGAGGCGATGGGCGATGACGATGGAGGTCCGGTCGGTCATCAGATTGCCGAGGGCCGCCTGCACCAGCGACTCGCTTTCGGCATCGAGGGCCGAGGTTGCCTCGTCCAGCACGAGCACGGGCGCGTTTTTGAGGATGGCGCGGGCGATGGCCAGGCGCTGACGCTAGATCG
>JAJZJJ010000031.1 GCA_021810175.1 Acidobacteriota bacterium
TGATGGCCGGAGCTTACACGGATAATCAGCCGGACTTCTCTTTTCTGGCTCCGGGGGAGACAAAGACGTTTCGGCAGTACTGGTATCCGATTCGCGAGATCGGAGTGCCGGACGACGCGAACACAGAGGCTGCGCTGCGGGTGGAACGAACAGGGCAGGGCATCGAAGTCCATTTGCTGGTGACTCGCGAGCGACCGGGAAGCTGCGTGCGGCTTCTGCTGAGTGGACGGGAAGCTGGGATCTGGCGCGGGGATCTCAGTCCGGCATCACCGCTTCATCACACATTTCCAACTCAGGAGGCGGGTGATCCGGAGATCCGCGTCGAACAGGGGGAAGCCAGGCTTCTGCGCTACAGCGTCGCGGACATTCTGCCCGCCGACTCTCCGAGTGTTGCGACCGAGCCTGCCCTGCCGACGGATGTAAGGACCAGCGACGAGCTATTCCTCATCGGACTGCATCTTGAGCAGTATCGCCATCCAACGAGAGAGCCCGATATATATTGGCGCGAGGCAGTAGCGCGCGATGCGGGAGACAGCCGGGCAAACCATGCGCTGGGCCGCTGGTATCTGCGGCGCGGGGAATTTTCCGAAGCGGAGAAATACCTGCGCACGGCAATTGCGCGACTGACGGAGAGAAACGCAAATCCGTACGACGGCGAACCTTTCTACAATCTGGGCCGGACGCTGCTGTATCTGGGGCGTACGGATGACGCCTATGACGCGTTTTACAAATCCACCTGGAATGCGGCATGGCGCGGGCCGGCGTACTGTCGCCTCGCGGAGATCGACAGCCTGCGAGGAAGCTGGCAGGACGCGCTCGATCACGTCGAGCGATCTCTGCGGACGGATCAGGACAATCTGAATGTCCGCAATCTCATGGTGCTCATTCTGCGAAAGCTGAACCGCACGCAGGAAGCGGAGGATTTGCTGCGCCAGACGCGGGCACTCGATCCACTCGATATCTGCAGCCGCTATCTTGCGACGGGAGAGATTCCCGGCGATGGCGGACAGCAGCTCGACCTGGGTTTCGATCTGCTGCGGGCGGGATTTTCCGCAGAGGCGCTTCAGGTATTTTCCGGAGGCCGGAACGACAGCTCCGGGGGAGACTCCACCATGCTGCTGTATGCACAGGCGCATACGCTGCTTCTGCGCGGGCAACGGGAGCATGCGGTGGAAACGTACCACAAGGCCGCCGCGGCCTGCGCCGATTACGTGTTCCCCAGCCGCCTGGAGGAAATGCTGCTGCTGGCAGAGGCGATTCGGCTCAATCCCGAGGATGCGCGTGCGCCCTACTATCTCGGCAATTTTCTGTACGACCGCCGGCGGCACAGGGAAGCAATTGCCCACTGGGAACTGGCGGCGCAGCTGGATCCGGAATTTCCCACCGTTTGGCGCAACCTTGGATTTGCATATTACAACGTGCTGCGCGATGCGGACCGCGCCATGGAATCGTTCGCCCACGCGCGGCAATTGTCACCGGCCGATGCGCGCATTTTCTACGAGCAGGATCAGCTGGCGAAACGCACCTGCACGCCGCTCCCGGAGCGCCTGGCGCTGCTGGAAGCCAATCGACAACTCGTGCAGGAACGAGACGATCTGTCTGTCGACCTGGCGACTTTGTACAACGACGTTGGCTCTCCCGATCGGGCATTGCAGATTCTCACTTCGCGGCAGTTTCAGCCCTGGGAAGGCGGGGAAGGGCTGGTGCTGGGTCAGTACGTCCGCGCGCATGTGCTGCTGGGGCAGCAGGCGCTGAGCGGAGGAGATGCGGGTGCAGCCACAACGCACTTCCACGCGGCCTTGCAGCCGCCTCCGAGTCTTGCCGAAGCCAGGCATCTGCTGAGCAACATGAGCATGGTGGATTACTGGCTCGGTGTGGCTTATGCGGAACAGGGCGACATGGAGGCGGCCAGAGAAAGCTGGACGCGGGCGGCGCGGAGCCAGTCCGACTTCCGGCAGATGCAGGTGCAACCCATTTCCGACATGACGTACTGGAGCGCCATGTCGCTGCTGCGTCTGCAACACGCAAAGGAGGCGGCAGAGCTGTTCCAGTCGATTTACGATTACGCCACCGCACTGGCAGGGCAGAAGGCGAAGATCGATTACTTCGCGACATCGCTGCCTGCATTACTGCTGTTCGACGAGGATCTGCAGGAGCGGCAGACGACGACGGCAATGTTCCTGAAGGCACAGGCGCTGCTGGGGCGCGGCGAAGAACAGCAGGGGCGAGACCTGTTACAGCAGGTCCTCAAACGCGACTGCAGCCACAGCGGCGCCATCGACCTGCTGCGCGGCAGGAAGGCATGATGCGTGCACGGAATCGCGCGTGAAGCTACTTCTCCTTCTTCCAACAGGCCCGAGCGGATGGTATATGTGTGGGGCATCGCCATGGTTGCCGCGCTGGGCGGCCTGCTGTTCGGCTACGACTGGGTGGTGATCGGGGGCGCGCGGCAGTTCTATGAGATTTACTTTCATCTGACTCAGCCTGAACTGGTCGGCTGGGCGAACAGTTGCGCGCTGGTCGGATGCCTGGCGGGTTCGCTGGCGGCCGGCTGGTTCGCGGAACGCTACGGGCGGCGCGGCGTGCTGGTGACTTCGGCGATTCTGTTTTGTATTTCCTCAGTGCTTACCGGGTGGGCGCCGACGTTCAGCAGCTTTATTCTGTGGCGCATTGTGGGTGGTACGGCCATCGGACTCAGTTCAAACGTGTCGCCGCTCTACATCGCGGAGGTGAGCCCGGCTGCGGTTCGCGGCCGTCTGGTGAGCCTGAATCAGTTTGCGATTGTCGTCGGCATTCTGCTGGCTCAGGTGGTGAATTCGTGCATTGCCCGGCCGGTGGCGGCCGGCGAGACTTCCCGGATGCTGCTGCATTCGTGGAACGTTCAGTACGGATGGCGGTGGATGTTCTCGGCGGTCGCCTTGCCCGCGGCCATCTTTACGGTCGCCTCCGCTTTTCTGCCGGAGAGCCCACGCTGGCTGCTCCATCGCGGACTGCAACAGCGAGCCGCAGCAGTGCTGGAGCGCATTGGGGGCAGACATTATGCTTCTGAAGAGCTGGCTGCCATCGAGCAATCCCTGAAAGCCGCGACGGCGAACCGATCCTCCTGGCGAGAACTGCTGAGGCCCGGAGTGCGCGGTCTGGCGCTGCTGGGCATTGCGCTCGTGGCGCTGCAGCAGTGGACCGGCATCAATGTGCTGTTCAACTATGCGGGTATCGTCTATCGAAGCGCGGGCTACGGAACGAACACGATCTTCCTCGACATCGTGGTCACCGGCGCCATCAATCTGGTGTTTACGATTCTGGCGATGGTTCTCGTGGATCGGCTGGGGCGGAGAAAGCTCATGCTCTTCGGCTGTCTGGGAATTGCTGTGTTTCAGTTGCTCTGCGCTCTTGCCTATCGCAGCGACTGGCCGGCTCCGGCGATCCTGACGCTGACGCTGGCGGCGATTGCCTGCTATGCGATGACGCTTGCGCCGGTGACCTGGGTGCTGATCGCGGAGATATTCCCCAATCGCGTCCGGTCGGAGGGTGTGTCGGTGGCGGTGAGCGCGCTGTGGGCCGCTTCCTTCCTGCTTACCTTTACATTTCCCATGCTGAACCGCGCGTTCGGCACGGGAGGAACGTTTCTGATCTATGGGGTGATCTGCCTGGCTGGATTTGTGCTGGTGGCGCGCTTTGTGCCGGAGACGCGCGGGCGCACTCTGGAGCAGATTGAAGCGGAGATTGCGGCCGTCAGGGGTTGATTGGCGTGGGGCAGCGAATGCCGGCAGTCCACGGCAGGCTGCGGTCCAAAGAGGAGCAAACAAGATGACTGCCACAACCAATGGGCCGGCAAAAGCGCTGCATCTCAGCAATGAGTATCTGCGCATCGCGGTCCACCCGGACGAGGGCGGCCGCATCGCATCGCTCCGCAGTCTTCAGCCAGATGTCGAGTTCCTGACGCAGGCGCATTCTCCCCGCCGTCAGCTAAAGCCATCGTTGAACGCGCGGTTTGAAGAGGGTGCGTGTGCCGGAATCGAAGAGTGCCTGCCTTCTGTGGCTGCCTGCGGGCCGGAAACGGCAGGCGGCGCCGTTCCGGACCATGGCGATTTCTGGCAGCTGAAGTGGAATGTGGAGAGCTACGACTCCCGGAGCGCGGTGCTGAGCGCAATGGGGTTCAGCCGCCCTGTTCGATTCCGCAAGGAAGTGTTGCTCGACGACTGGACCATGCGGCTGCAATACCGAGTGCTGAACGAAGGTTCGGAACCGACAAGGTTCCTTTACGCCTTTCACCCGCTGTTTGCCGTGGAGGCCGGCGATCAGGTCATTCTGCCTGTCGAAGTGCAGGACCTGGAGGTCTACTACTCGCGCGGGCAGCGGTTAGCAACCGCGGGGCGAGTGAGCTGGCCCCTGACCGCGGATGGCCGACGGCTCGACATAGTACAGAGAGCAGACGCCGGAACTGCCGAGATGTTTTACACCGCGCGGCTCAGGGACTCGCAGTGCGGACTTGTGCGGAAAGCAGCAGGAGCGCGAATAGATCTGCAGTTCTCCGTGGACCTGCTGGCGTATCTCGGCGTCTGGATATGTTATGGCGGATGGCCGGAAGATAGCAGCTATCCTGCGCAGTATGCTGTGGCGCTGGAACCCACTACCGCTCCGTGCAACAGTCTGCGGGAAGCGCAGGACTCTGAAACGGCGGTGGAACTTGAGCCGGGAAGCTGCCTGAACTGGGAGATTGGTATCACGGTTCAGCCGGAAGGCGGCGAGTAGCAATGTCCGGGCGCGGCGCTGGTTGCCGCGAGCGGGCATGCAGATGCCTGCTGGCTTCGCGCACGCTGAGTGCGGAGAGCCTTTTCCCGGCGCGGACGAGGAAGGCGCGCACAGCTGCCGGATCGTGGCGCGCGTAATCCCGCAGCGCCCAGCCGATGGCCTTTTGAATGAAGAATTCCTTCTCCTGACCGAGCTGTTCGGCATAGGCGTACAGGCGTTTCGTGTCGGTGTCGGCACGCCAGCCCAGCTGGTGCAGCATGGCGACTCGCCGCATCCACAGGTTTCGATCGGAAACGGCACGATCCATCGCGGGCTGTGCTTCCCGTGGAAAGCGGCGTACGATGCTGCCCACCACCACAGCCAGACCATCCACCGAATCCCACCAGGACTTTTTGCGGACAAGAGCCAGCAGCGCGGGCAGGTCGCGGGGGTCGAGGATTTTGCGATATCGGGCGAGCAGATCGACAGCGACGTACTGGAACTCACGCTCGCTTTCCTGCCACAGCATGCGTGCGGCGGCGAGCAGTTCCTGAGAGCTTTGCGGCTGGAAGGCTCGGGCCAAGGGCGCGGTGACCGCGCGTCTCAGCGGAGTTGGAACGCCGAGGAAGGCAAACTGGTTCCGCATATACGCCTGCATCGCATCTGTACGGACAGGGTCTGCCGCACGACGAAGAGCGGCCGCGACATCCGCGACCAGGTTTTCGCAGCGGATGGTGGATTTCACACCGGCTTTCATCAGTCAGCTCTCCAGTTCCATACATTATGCTTCGGAGCAGCCTGGAAAGGGCTGGCGGCGCGCGTTTTCAGACATGGATCGAGGTGGAGGGAGTTGTATCATTTGCCATCCCTCGCAGCGGTGGTTTAGAAAGGGCTACGCGGCACATGGTCGAGCCGGAATCCCATCTCACGGAATCTTCGATGACGCAGGATTTTTCGAAATTGCATGCGCCTACAGGCGCTCTGGGAACGCCGCCTGAGCAACAGCGGGACTGGGAGCAGTACCGTCTGAGCGCGGAGAAGGTGGACGCATTCCACCGCGACGGCTTTCTGGCCGGGGTGCAGGTGCTCGACGGGCGCCAGGTGGAGATGCTGTGCGCCGAACTGGCGGAGCTGATGGAGCCATCGCATCCCGCGCACAGGCTGTTTCACGAATACCACTCAAACGAATCGGGCAATCCCAACACGATTCTGTTTCACGCGCTGGGTGCGTGGCGAACCGGGCCGGCGTTCCACGACGTGCTGTGGAGTCCGGCCTTTCTGATGGCCGCATCGCAACTGCTCGACGGTGCGGTGCGGCTATGGCATGACCAGCTGTTCTGCAAGCCGGCGCATCACGGGGGCGTGGTGGCATGGCATCAGGATTATTCCTACTGGACGAGGACGAAGCCCATGTCCCACCTGACGTGCTGGATCGCGCTGGACGACAGCACGGTCGACAATGGGTGCCTGTATTACGTTCCGGGAAGCCACCGCTGGGATCTGCTGCCGATTACCGGGCTGGCTGGCGATATGAACGAGATTATGACTGTGCTGGACGAAGATCAGAAAGAGGCATTTCGGCCGGTGCCGATCGAACTGAAGCGCGGACAGTGCACGTTCCACCATCCGCTGATGGTGCATGGGTCGTATGAGAATCGCTCGGACCGCCCCCGGCGCGCAACGCTGGTGAATGTCTTCCGGGACGGTGTGCAGTCCGCGAGCGACGAACCGCTGCTGCCCGGAGTGCCGGTCATTCCCAAAGGGCGGAAGGTGGAGGGGCAGTTCTTCCCGCTGCTGTTCGATCCGCAGGACGTGAAGTAGAAAGCTGACGCGCGGAGCTTCAGCTTCCGGAGACTGCTGCCTCCTGGGGCCATCCGGCGAGCGCCTGCTGCTAAAACGTTACAGTTGCTATTCCGCGCGTATACAATTCATCCGTCTGTCCGGAGGAATTTGTGAATCGAACCGCAAGCTGGTTCACCAGGCACTGGGTTCCGTGTGCCGTCGTCGTGCTGCTCATGATTCAGGTGGCGCAGTTCACCTATGTGGTCCATCGCGAATCGCTGACCTTCGATGAAGGCGATCACTCCTTCTCCGGATACATGATGTGGAAGACGGGGGATTATGGGCTCAATCCGGAGCATCCTCCGCTGGTGAAGCTGCTGGCCGCGGTTCCCACGATTGGCAGGAAGCTCTGGACTCCGCCGCTGCAGGGCCGGTTCTTCAAGCAGGAGGCGTATCTCGACGGGCGCGACTGGCTGGCCCGCAACGATGGCGGCACCCAGCACCTTGTTTTCGAGATGCGGATGATGACCGGTATTCTCGCCGTCGGCCTGTCGCTCTTCATCTTTTTTGCCACGCGCGAATACTTCGGCACCGGCGCTGCTCTTTTCGCGCTGGTGCTGTCCAGCTTCGACCCGAATCTCCTGGCGCACTCGGCGCTGGTGACTACGGATATGGGCGTCACGTGCTTCTTCATCGGGTCCATTTATGCCTTTTACCGTTACGTGAAGAAGCCGGGATGGTGGCGGCTGATCATCGCCGCCGTGACGGCGGGGCTGCTGATCGCCAGCAAACACTCGGGTGTTCTGTTTGGGCCGATGATGGTGGTTCTGATCCTGTGGGAAGTTGCGACGACGGCGCGCGGCCAGCGCCTGCGCACGGCTCTGCGGCTCGCCGGAGCCTTCGCGTTCATTGTGGTGGGCAGCTGCGTTGTGCTCTGGGCGTTTTTCGGCTTTCGCTATGCCGCCCGCCCTGCCGGGCTGCATCTGAATCCCTCGCTCGCCGCCTACGCGTCGGGGCTGAGCCACTTTGATCAGTCCGTGATTCTCACGTTTGCGCACTGGCACCTGCTGCCCCAGTCGGAGCTGATGGGCCTGGTTGACGTGAAGCTGATGGCGCAGGATTATCCCACCTTCATTCTGGGCCATGTCTACGCACATGCCGTCTGGTGGTACTTTCCTGTAGCTTTCCTGATCAAGACGACCCTGGGCCTGCTGGCGCTGCTTGCCCTGTCGGTTTTCGCCATGGTCACCGGGCGGCTTCGCTGGGGACGCGAAGTCGCCTATGTGGTCCTTCCGGGCGTCGTCTATTTTGCGATTGCCATGGCCGCGGGGATGGATATCGGCGCGCGCCACATTCTGCCCGTCTACGCCATGGCCACGATGCTGGCCGGCGGGGCCATCATGGCCCTCTGCCGCCGCAACGGGCAATGGAACCGCACGTGGGTCTGGGTGTGTTCGCTGCTGGTTGTGGCCCACGTCGCCTCGGCGCTCTCGGTCTTTCCCAACTATCTGGCCTATGCGAACCGCGCGTGGGGAGGGCCGAGCAACGTTCACAATCTGCTCAGCGACGCCAATGTGGACTGGGCGCAGCAGCTGTACCAGGTGAAAGCGTGGCAGGATCTGCATCCCAGCCAGTCGTGCTGGTTCGCCTACTTTGCCAATCCTGAAATCAGGCCCGCGGTCTACGGCATCCACTGCAAGATGCTGCCCACTGCGGATACGGGCTGGATGGGCGGCTCGGCCATCGTTCCGCCTGTCATCCATGGGCCGGTCTTCATCAGCGCCGGAGACCTGAGCGGGTGCGAATGGCCCAGCAGCCAGTTCAATCCGTATCGCTCATTCCAGCACGTGAAACCGGTGGCCTCCATTGATTACGGCGTCTTTGTCTATCAGGGAACGTTCGCTGTTCCCCAGGCTGCGGCGCTGAGCCGCGCGCAGCATGTCAACGTGCTGTTGCAGCAGAACCATCCCCAGCAGGCTCTGGCGCTGGCGCGGGAGGCGGTGTCTGTCGATCCGGGAGATCTTTCCGCGGAGACCGCGCTCGGTAATGCGGCGGCCACCACAGGGCACATGAAGGAGGCGCGCACGGCTTTTGAGGCGGCCATTGTGGCAGCAAAGCGCCTTTCGCCTGCGGCGCGGAAGGGCTATCTGCCCGGCCTGCAGGAGCAGCTCAGCAAATTGCCGGCGGCGCCTGCGGGCAAAATGTGACGGGCGATTATTGGCGCAGGCGGAGATGAGGAGCTTGTCCGATGTAGGAGCGGATTGATAATCTCTGGACCGTTCCGGCTTCTTAACGGAAGAGATTCTCCATCGAGGTTCCTGTGAAATCAAAGGTTGCGTTTGTGAAGCGGCTGGCTCCTGCCGCGGCGATGGTTGCGCTGCTCTGTCCTGTACACCTGGCTGCGCAGAAGGCTCCGGCGAAGATGCATCCACAGGCAGCGCGGCCTGCCAGCGCGGCGAACGGCGAGCCGGTGCATCTCACTGCGGCGCAGGATCGCGAGCGAACGTTGCGGCTGATGGGCATCAAAAATTCCCAGATGCGCCCGGAGCCATCTTCGACCGGCATCGATGCGCGCCACGCGGCCAATTACAACGAGGCGAAAGCGAATATCTATCCGACGCTGCCCAATGCGCTGGTGCTGAACGACGGGCAGCGCGTGACCACGGCGAAGATGTGGTGGAAGGAGCGGCGGCCGCAGATTATCGCGCTCTTCGACAAAAACATCTACGGTTACACGCCGAAGCACCTGCCGAAGGTGCACTGGACGGTGGTGCGGTCCACGCGGGAACACGCCGATGGAATGGACGTGGTCACGCAGTACATTGTCGGGCATGTGGATAACTCGATCGATCCGAAGATTTCCGTGCGCATTCCTCTGCTGCTGGTGACGCCGGCTCATGCGGCCGGACCGGTGCCGGTCATCATGGAACTGGCTCTGGGGTCGGAGTTCAAAACAGCGCTGGCCGGGCCGGTGGCGGGTATTCCGGATAAGTGGGCTGTTCCGTGGCAGCCGGTGCTGCGGCGCGGGTGGGGATTTGCCGAGCTTTCGGCGACCACGGTTCAGGCGGATACCGGCGCGGGCCTGACGGAGGGCATCATCGGCCTGATGAATCATGGACAGCCGCGCGGCCTGTACGACTGGGGAGTGCTGAAGGCGTGGGCGTGGGGCGCCAGCCAGGCGCTCAACTATTTTGAAACCGACAAAGCTGTGAATGCGAAGGAAGTGGGCGTGGAAGGCCATTCGCGCATGGGCAAGGCGGCGCTGGTGGCGATGGCCTACGACCCGCGCTTTGCCATTGTTTACAGCAGCTCGTCGGGCGAGGGCGGAGCGAAACTGTACCGGCACGATTTCGGGGAGCCGCTCACCAGCATCACTTCGGTATCGCTCTATCACTGGTTCGACGGATATTTTCTGCGCTATGGCGGTCCGGAAAACGCCGGCGATCTGCCGGTGGACGCCCACGAGCTGATTGCGCTGTGCGCGCCTCGTCCAGTGTTCATCGGCGGCGGAGCGGATGTGGGGGACGGTTATGTCAACCCGAACGGCGACGGATGGGCGGACACGAAGGGGATGTTTCTGGCGGAGGTTGCAGCCGGGCCGGTGTATCGGCTGCTGGGCGCGAAGGGGCTGGGAACAACGGTGTATCCGCCGATGGAAACCGCGCTGATCAGCGGCGATCTGGGCTTCCGGCAGCAGCCTGGCGGCCACACGCCCAAACCGAACTGGCCATATTTTCTGGAGTTCGCCAGCCACTATTTCCATACGCCGGGAGCGGCCGCGAGCGGTAAGTGAAAAAGAGGCGGCGGGTCAGAGGGTGACACCCGCCGAAGGCATCCGGCTGGAATACCGGAAGCTCTCGGCGGGTGTTCTCGCTTACTGCGGAGGGAAGTTGCACGAATCATCGGGGAGATTTGTGCTTGTTAGTGTGAGCGTGTGGAGGTGGTTTGTGGTCAGCAGCGAGTTGAATGCCGTGATTGGCTGCTGAGCGGCCTTCCACGCGGCCACGGTATGGTTGTAGTTCCTGCAGTCGCTCTCCCAGGTGGCGACCTGCGTTGGTGTGGGCGCCATGTCCATGCCGACCTGCATCATGCTGACCATGGTGTTGTACTCGTTGTTTTCGTCCACGAATGACTTCAGCGCTTTTTTGTTGGGACCCGCCATCATGCGGCGGATCATGGCTTCGATGGTCGTGGGACCGGGTTTGGCGCCGCCGATTGCCTTCAGGCTGGCATCCAGCTTTTTCGCCTGTGCGGCCACGTCGGGCGGGAGCTTCTGCTTCATCAGCTTCTCGACCTGATGCCGGACAGCTGCCACTTCCGCGTGTGCTTTCCAGGTCTGCTCCATGCCGTGGTAAGAGAGCATGGTGAGCCTGTTCTGGCGGCGCAGCTTTGCCATCAGAGTGGGGCTCTGGCCGACGCGCGGATCGTTGACCACCGTGACATGGCGGGTGTACACCTTGCCGTCCACGGTGAGCTTCAGCGTGTAGACCCCGGGGATGACCTGTGGCCCATGCGGCCCGCGCGCGGTTTCGCCCGCCACGGTATTCATCTGGTTTTCCATATCGTGGCTGAACGCTGGCGGATTGTTGTAGAGCAGGTTCCAGTGAACGCGGTTGAGGCCCACATGTGTGCTGAGCGCGCGCGACTGGGGACTGGCCAGCCAGTACCGCGGGAACCACTGGCCTTCAAAGGGCGGCGGCAGTTGGCTGGTCATGGTGCGGACCAGATTGCCTTTCGCATCGAAGACCTGGATCTGGATAGGCCCGGCTGGTTTCTGGCTGAGGTAGTAATCCAGAATCGCTCCGTACGGCGGGTTCTTTGCGTGGGGCACTTCGACGGAGAAGGGCTGATCCCAGTTGCTGTTCTTGCGGGAACGAATCGCGTCCTCCGGTTTGAAGAAGTAAGTGGAGGAGGAGGCGATTCTGCCGGCATGGGCGGCGAGCTGGCGCAGCGGCGTGATGTCGTCGAGAACCCAGAAGCCGCGGCCGTAGGTGCAGATCACCAGATCGTTCTGGTGGTGAGCGGTGTGAATGGTGAGATCGCGGACCGAGGTGCTGGGCAGGTTCTGCCGCAGCGACTGCCAGTGATCTCCGTTGTCGAAGCTGACGTAGACGGTCGTCTCCGTGCCGGCAAACAGCAGGCCGGGCTGCTTCGGATCGACGCGCATGCTGTTGACCCAGCTTCCGGTGCGCTGATCGCTGGGAAGGCCGTTGACGATTTTTGTCCAGGTTTTACCGCCATCCACCGTGCGCCAGATGAGCGGCACGTCGGGGTCCTCCGTTTTGGGCACCTTCTGGAACATTCCGCCACTGATGCGGCCGACGACGAAGGCGGTGCCGATGTTATCGCCCGCGTCGATGGTGCTGAAGCTGGTATGCGGCGGGACGTCGGGGAGGTTGGTGACGTTGGTCCACACTGCGCCGTGGTCCATGGTTTTGTAGATCTGCCCGTTGGTGCTGACGGTCCAGATCACCCCCGGCTGAACCCTGGAGATGGAGAAATCCGCAATGGCGGGTGGATGCTTCGGGAGATGCATCGGCTTCTTCGCTTTGGCTGCCTTCCCGGATGGGGCGCCGGCCTTGGCCGCCTTCACCGCGGCCTTGCCGGCAGGCAGGGACGCCGGCTTAGGGGCGGCGGGCTTCGTCTTCGGCTTCGGCGGCGTCGCGCCGCAGGCCACCTGAGGCTTGCCCTTCGGCGTGGTCAGGTCAGGGCTGACCACCGACCAGGAATGCGCGCCATTGTGCGAGACCAGCAGGCACTGATAGCCGGCGTAGAGGGCACTGGGGTCGAAGGTGACGTCGAACTTTCGCGGCACTTCACGCGCGCCATGATACTTTTGCGCATTCACGCCGAAATCGGGAGCGACGTTTTCCCACTGTCCCGTTGCCATGTTGACTTTAACCATGCCGCTGCCGCCGCCGCCCGGTCCGTAGCCGACAGCGTAAAGAATGTTAGGGTGCAGCGGATCGGGCGTGATGTAGCCAAATTCCGAAGAAGGCACAGGGCTCCAGTCGGTAATGTCCACCTGGCCCCACTGGCCGCGACTGCTGATCATCACGGCGCCGGTGTCCTGCTGCGCTCCGATGATGTGATAGGGATAGTCGTTGTCGGTGGCGACGTGGTAAATCTGCGCGATCGGCTGGGTGTACCAGAGGCTCCAGGTTTTGCCGTTGTCGAGCGTTACGCTCGCTCCCTGGTCGGCGCCAATGATCATGCGCTTGCCATTGGTCGGGTCGATCCACATCTTGTGGTAGTCCTCGCCGCCCGGCGCGCCCTTGAAGGCGTGGAAGGTAACGCCGCCGTCGGTCGAGCGGTACAGGGCGGTGCTGGCCGTGTACAGGATGTTCGGGTTCTGCGAGTCGACCCAGACGCCGGAGCTATAGGAGCCCTGCCCGTTCTCGATGCGCGTGTCTTTGCCGGCCATGTGCTTCCAGGTCTTGCCGCCGTCGTCCGAACGGAAGAGTCCTGAGCCATGTTCGATGTTGTTGCCGATGATGTACATGCGCTTGCCG
>JAJZJJ010000032.1 GCA_021810175.1 Acidobacteriota bacterium
AAACGCATCAGTTACGGTTGCAAATCTCCATCCCCCCATCCGAAACTCTCGCAGTTGCGCGTTTCGACTGCTAACAAATCGCGCCACGGAACCAAAATAGGGGCTTGCTCTTCGCGACTTTTTCCATAAATTAGGGACTCAATAAAGCAAATCTCCTGATTCTCGCGAGCGATGCGGAATTCCCGGCGTGGCCCTTCCCTCAACGAGCCGCCAGATCCGCAGGAGTCCAATCGCTCAACCGGCATCGGGAGAAATACTTGCAGAGGGGCACGCGCTCTGCCCGGAGGTTTCATGGTTCCCGAATCCACCGATCTTCACGAATTGTTCACCGGTGTGGTCGAACACTGCTTCACTGCCTACACGCCCGTCCACGACCCCGTGCTCACCGGCTACGTCGCCGGCATCCTCATCGACTTCACCAAAACCGAGCGCCTCTACCCGCTCCGCGACCACGAGGGCCACCCGATCCGCGCGCTGGGCGTCATGCTGGCCGCCTCCGACCCGGTCAACGGACTGGCCAGTTCCTTCGACGAAGAACGTCGAATCCGCAAGCACATCGGCGACTTCGCGCTCTTCTCCACCGGCATGTACCCGGAATCCACCCACAAATACGCTGAGGACGCCAGCTTCGCCGAACTGGTCGCCACCGGCAAGGAAAGCTACTACATCGTTTCCCAGTTCGACCTCTTCGAATACGCCCGCGAAGCCGGCCTCTTCGCCCGCCTCGCCGAGCAGTTCGATACCTGCCGCTACGGCCTCTCGAAAGTCCGCGAAGAGCTCACCCGCATGAACGGCCCCAGGCTCCTCATGTAGCGCGCAACAAGCGAAACGGCCCGCGTTCCGGGCCGTTTCTCGCTTTTGTACCTCTTGCGATTACAGAATGTAGCGCGACAGATCCTGGTCCTTCACAATCGAAGCCACCATCTGCTTCACATATTCCGGATCCACCACTGCCACCTTCTCGCGGCCCGTCGCCGTTTCGCGCTCCACGATCGGCAGCGGCGCCAGCGGTTCCCATTCGCCCTTCCCGGCCGCGGCCAGATCCACCACGCCGCTCTCCGGCTGCGTCTTCATGTGCTTGATCAGGTCCGGCGCGAGAAAGCTGATATCGTCCAGCACCTTCTCCATGATCGTGTGCAGCCGCCGCGCGCCAATGTTCTCCGTCGTCTCATTCACGCGGAAGGCGAACTGCGCCATCTCGGCAATCGCCTCAGGCGTGAACTCCAGCTTCAGCCCCTCGGTTTCCAGCAGCGCCGTCGCCTGCTTCACCAGCGACGACTTCGGCTCCGTAAGAATCCGGATGAAGTCCTCCACCGTCAGCGACTTCAACTCCACGCGAATCGGGAACCGCCCCTGCAGCTCCGGAATCAGATCGCTCGGCTTCGACACGTGGAACGCGCCCGCCGCGATGAACAGGATGTAATCCGTGCGCACCATTCCGTAACGCGTGTTCACCGTCGTGCCTTCCACAATCGGCAGAATGTCCCGCTGCACGCCCTCGCGCGAAACATCCGGTCCGTGCCCGCCTTCGCGCCCGGCAATCTTGTCGATCTCATCCAGAAAGACAATGCCCGAAGTCTCCACGCGCTCCACGGCCGTCCGCGTCACCTGGTCCATGTCGATCAGCCGGCTTTCTTCTTCCTGCACCAGATACTCGAACGCCTCGGCGACCTTCATCTTGCGCTTCTTCGTCCGCTGGCCAAAGATGTTCGGCAGGATATCCTTCAGGTTGATATCCATCTCCTCGACGCCCTGGTTCGAGATGATCTCAAACGACGGCGTACCGCGTTCCCGCACATCCATCTCCACCATGCGGTCATCCAGCTTGCCCTCGCGGAACTGCTGCCGCAGCTTCTCCCGCGTCCGCTGGTGCGACTCGCTCGCCGGCGGCGTGCTCCCCGCTGGCGGCGGCAGAATAATCGCTCCGTGCGCATCCGGCGTCTCGTTCCCCGCTGCCGCCGGCGCAGGCTGCGGCGTCGGCGGAGGCAGCAGCAGATCCAGCAGCCGTTCCTCGGCATTCAGCTCCGCCTTGTCTTCCACCTCTTCCAGCTTTTCCTCGCGCACCATGTCGATGGCAATCTCCACCAGGTCGCGCACCATCGACTCCACGTCGCGCCCCACGTAGCCCACTTCCGTGAACTTCGAGGCTTCCACCTTCAGAAACGGCGACCCCGTCAGCTTTGCCAGCCTCCGCGCAATCTCGGTCTTGCCCACGCCCGTCGGCCCGATCATGATGATGTTCTTCGGCATGATCTCGTCCGCCAGATCCGGCGTCAGCTTCTGCCGCCGCATCCGGTTGCGCAGCGCGATTGCCACCGCGCGCTTGGCCGCCTTCTGCCCCACAACATACTTGTCCAGCTCAATTACAATTTCGCGCGGAGTCAGCTGGTCGAGCGAAAGCTCCTGGTCCTCCGCCGCTCCGGGTAAATAAATCGCCATGGTGCTCAATCCTTCGTGACGCCCGGCTTACTCGGCGTGCAGTTCTTCAATTGTCAGCTGGCTGTTCGTGTAGATGCAGATGTCCCCGGCAATGCGCAGGGACTTCTCGGCTATCTCGCGAGCCCCCAGCTCGGTGTTCTGCATCAGCGCCCGTGCCGCGGCCGTCGCATACGAGCCGCCGCTGCCGATCGCCAAAATCGATTCGTCCGGCTCAATCACATCGCCCGCGCCGCCCACCAGGAACATCTGGTTCACGTCGGCCACCACCAGCAGCGCCTCCAGGTTGCGCAGCATCTTGTCCGTGCGCCAATCCTTCGCCAGTTCCACGGCTGCCCGGCCCAGGTTCCCCGCATACTGCTCCAGCTTCCCTTCAAAACGGCTGAAGAGCGAAAAGGCATCCGCCGTCGACCCCGCAAACCCCGCCAGAACCTTGTCCTGGTACAGCCTCCGGATCTTGCGCGCCGTATGCTTCATCACGGCATCGCCCATCGTCACCTGGCCGTCCGCCGCCATCACCACGCTGTTCCCGCGCTTCACGCAAAGCACGGTCGTCGACCGGATGCGTGGCGCACCAGATGACTCCCGGCTGTCGAGGGAAAAAACACCGCCGGAGCCGGCGGAAAAAGACGACTTGCGTTTCACCATTCTGCTTCAAGTATATCGCCAGCGGCGCGCCCCACCTCGCCGCGCGCCGCTCAAAACACCCTCCAGAGTCGTCTCTGGATCGCTCTTCCCGCGCCGGAAAACCAAAGTGCGGCACGCACACCATCCGCATCTCCCAAAGCACCCGCCAATCCACCCGCTCCTGCGGTATCCTTGCCTCTAGCGGGCCCTTGCAGTCAGCCTCCCGCGGAGCGCCGAATGCAACCACTTTCCTTGCGTGACCCCCAGGTTTACGGAACAGCCGCAGCCCTTGCCCTCGGCGCCGGCGCCATCCTTTACCTGGTCTTCCGCAAGCGCCCTGACGCCGACGAGCTCGAACGCCGCCGCCGCGAATCCCTCGTCCTCACCGGCCGCATCATCGACGGCACCGTGCTCGATACCTCCGACCTCAGCGAAGAAGATAGCGGACGCAAAGGCGGCATGCGCCTCATCATGTACAAGTACGAGGTCTCCGGCGTCGTCTACGAGTGCTCGCAGGATGTCTCCACCCTCGGCGACTACCTCGACATTCACGCCATGCGCCTCGATTATCCCTGCTCGGTGCGCTACAACCCCCACCAGCCCGCCAACAGCATCGTCGTCGCGGAAACCTGGTCCGGCCTGCGCGATCTGGCTTCCGGCGTCCCCATGCGCCGCGGAATTTCTCCCCACCAGACCCCGCGCCCCACCGGCACCACGTCGGCTTGAATTCCCCGTTATCCCCATAAAAACAACCATTTCCAGCCCTCAATGCAGCATCTAAACTGGTAGCAGATGCATGTGCATGGCGCACCTACGGCAAAGATGCAACGCGTGCTGCGAATCTCCTTCGTAGCCACACTCTGTTACACCGTCCTGACCTTCCTCGCCGGCTGGCACGCCCACTCCCTGGCGCTCATTTCAGAGGCTGGCCACAACGCCTCCGACGCGCTCGCCCTCATCCTCTCCTTCGTCGCCGTCTATTTTCAGGGCCGCCCGCCAAACGACCAGAAAACCTTCGGCTACCAGCGCGCCGGCGTCCTCGCCGCATTCCTCAACGCCCTCGCCCTCATCGCCATCGCCTTCTGGATCACCGGTGAAGCCATCTACCGCTTCGATCATCCGCATGCCATCGAAGCCAACATCATGATGATCGTCGCCGCCGCCGGCGTCCTCATGAACGGCGTCATCGCGGCCATGCTCTGGGGCGTCAGCCACGACGTCAACATTCGCAGCGTCTTCATCCACATGCTCGGCGACACGCTCTCCACTGCCGCCGTCATCCTCGGCGGCCTCGCCATTCTCTACACCGGCATGACCTGGATCGATCCCGCACTCTCCATCGTCATCGCCGCCATGATCTTCTGGTCCTCCTTCGGCATCGTCCGCGAAACCCTCAACATCCTCCTCGAAGGCGCGCCCCGCGGCATCTCCCTCGATCAAATCCGCAAAAACCTGTCAGACATCGAAGGCGTCGTCGACGTGCACGATCTTCACGTCTGGAGCCTCGGCTCCAACAGCCGCGCGCTCGCCATGCACGTCACCATTCCCGATATCCCGCCTTCGGAAAGCTGCATCATCCTCGACAACATTCGCGATCTGCTCCGCAAAAAATTCCACATCCAGCACACCACCGTGCAGTTCGAAAATGCTGTCTGCGACATCGCGGACACCTGTGCGGCCCTGCTCGAAGCCGACGAAGCTCACGAGCACACTCACGCCCACGGCCACGTTCACTAATGGGAGGCCCGCCTTGTTCTCAAAGGCTCCGCTGATTCCGCTCCTGCTTTCACTCGTCTTCGCGCCCATCCCGCTCCTCGCCCAACCCGGAATGACGAGCGCGCCGGCATCCTCAACGGCAAAGGCCACCGCGCCCCAGAAAATCATCCTCGACACCGACATCGGTGACGACATCGACGACGCTTACGCCCTCGCGCTCGCGCTCCAGTCCCCCCGGCAGGTCGACCTTCTCGGCATCACCACCGCCTGGGGAAACACCACCCTCCGTGGGCGGCTCGTCCAGCGCTTCCTTGACGTCACCGGCCATCGCGGCATCCCCGTCACCGCCGGCCCGCAAACGCACCCCACCGCAACCTTCTCGCAGGCGCACTGGGCTCAGGCGCAGCCTCTGCCGGTCGACGGATTCCACAACGCCATCAGCTTCCTCATCCAGCAAATCCATCGCTATCCGCACCAGATCACGCTCGTCGCCATCGCGCCCTACAGCAACATCGGAGCGCTCATCCGCCGCGACCCCACGGCCTTCCGCCAGCTCAAACGCGTGGTGCTCATGGGCGGCTCCATCCGTCGCGGATACGGCGACCTCGGCTACCGTCCCAGCCGCGGCCCATCCGCCGAATACAACGTCGCCATGGACATCCCCGCCTCGCAGGCGCTCTTTACCTCCGGCGTGCCCATCTACATGATGCCGCTCGACTCCACGCAGTTGAAGCTCGATGAAGTCATGCGCCCCATCCTCTTCGGCGCCGGCACACCCATCACCAACGCCCTCGCCACGCTCACCAATGAGTGGAAGAACTCCACCCAGCAGTCCACCCCCACGCTCTACGACGCCATGGCCATGGCCTACGTCATCCAGCCCTCGCTCTGCCCCACCACCCCGCTCCACATCGTCGTCACCGGCAAGGGCTTCACCCGCGTCACCCCCGGCAAACCCAACGCCAACGTCTGCCTCCACTCCAACTCCAGCGACTTCTTTCATTTCCTGCTCCCGCGCCTGATGCGTGGCCAGCCGTGAACCCCTCCCGGCTCCAACGCGATCCGATAGAAGCGCGACGCGCGGTAAAATAGAACCATGCAGCGGACCCGCCAGCACGGCGCCCTACTTTAGCGGCCCTCAGCCGCCCGCACACCCGTCCGCCTTTTCTCCTTCAAATCATTCATTTCCGCGGCTGGAGCGCCTGAATCCCATGTTTGAACGCCTGGAACAAATCGAAACCCGCTATGAAGAACTGGGCCGCCAGCTGGCCGAGCCCGAAATCATCGCGGACCAGCAGAAATACCAGAAGACCGCCAAGCAGCACCGCGATCTGGAAGCGGTCGTGGAAAAATTCCGCGAGTACCGCCAGATCCACGAGGGTATCGCCGACGCCCGCGCCATGCTCACCGAAAGTGACCCCGACATCCGCGCCATGGCCGAAGAAGAGCTCGCCACGCTCGAAGAGCGCCAGCCCAGGATCGAAGAAGAACTCAAGATCCTCCTGCTGCCCAAGGACCCCAACGACGAGAAAAACGTCGTCCTCGAAATCCGCGCCGGCACCGGCGGCGACGAAGCCTCGCTCTTCGCCGCGGAAATCTTCCGCATGTACGCCCGCTACGCCGAACAACGCCGCTGGAAGGTCGAAATCCTCTCCGAATCCGAATCCTCCGTCGGCGGCATGAAGGAAGTCATCGCCATCATCGAGGGCGACCGCGTCTACTCGCAGCTCAAATACGAGAGCGGCGTCCATCGCGTCCAGCGCGTCCCCGCCACGGAAACCCAGGGCCGCGTCCACACCTCCGCAGTCACCGTAGCCGTGCTGCCCGAGGCCGAAGACGTCGACATCAAGATCGAAGCCAAGGACATCCGCATCGACACCTTCTGCTCCTCCGGCCCCGGAGGCCAGTCCGTCAACACCACCTACTCGGCCGTCCGCATCACCCACCTGCCCACCAACACCGTGGTTAGCTGCCAGGACGAAAAATCCCAGATCAAAAACCGCGAAAAGGCCATGCGCGTCCTCCGCTCGCGCCTCTATGAAATGGAAATGGAGCGCCAGCAGCAGGAACTCGCCAAGGAGCGCAAATCGCAGGTCGGCTCCGGCGACCGCAGCGAGAAAATCCGCACCTACAACTTCCCGCAGAACCGCCTCACCGACCACCGCATCGGCCTCACCCTCCACCAGCTCACTGAGGTCATGCAGGGCCGCCTCCAGCCGGTCATCGATGCCCTCACCGCGCACTTCAACGCCGAGCGCCTCAAGGCCGACGCCGAAGCCACGGTCTAACCCTATGTCACCCGCAACCGCTGGTGAGGCGCTCACCCTCGCCACCCAGCGCCTCGCCAGCCTGCCCACAGCCCGCCGCGACGCCGAACTCCTGCTTCTCCACACCCTCGGCGATCCAGAAAAGCACACCCGCGCCTGGCTCCTCACGCACCCCGAAGCCGAAATCACCCCCGCCCAGCTCACCCACTACGAAACCCTCCTCGCCCGCCGCGCCCGCCACGAGCCCATCCAGTACATCACCGGCCGGCAGGAATTCTACGGCCTCACCCTCCGCGTCACGCCCGCCGTCCTCATCCCCCGCCCTGAAACCGAACACCTCGTCGAAGCCGCGCTCGCCCGCATCCCTGCCGATGTCCCCACCCGCATCCTCGATGTCGGCACCGGCTCCGGCGCCATCGCCATCGCGCTGGCCGCGCATCGGCCCCACGCCATCCTCACCGCCGTCGACTCATCCCCCGCCGCGCTCGCTGTCGCCCGCGAAAACGCCGCCGCGCACCACGTCGCCATCCGCTTCGTCGAGTCCGACCTGCTCTCGGCCCTGCCCAACGAAAATTTTGACCTCATCGTCTCCAACCCGCCCTATGTCTCCGCCGGCGAATCCCTGGAGCCCCAGGTCCGCGACTTCGAACCCCACTCCGCCCTCTTCGCCGGTGAATCGGGCCTCGAAATCTACCGCCGCCTCATCCCGCAAGCTCAAAATGCGCTCGTCCCCGGCGGCTGGCTCCTCATGGAAATCGGCCACGGCCAGCAGCAACCCCTCGCGACGCTCCTCTCCGGCTGGCGAAACCTTGCCTTCCTGCCCGACCTTCAGGGCATCCCTCGCATTGTCTTCGCGCAAAAGCCGTAAAATGCTCGGTGCCCCGCCGGACGATGCCACACTCGCCCCTCCGCACAATGGTGAATAATGACAAAAGGAGTATTTCCATGAGTTCTGTTGCCACAGCGCCCCAGACCACGCTCACGTTTGAAGAAAAACTCGACCGCCTCGCCAAAGTCGCGGTTGAGGTCGGGCTTGGCCTCCAGGAAGGCCAGGAGATGGTCCTCACCTCCACCGTGGACGCCCTGCCGCTGGTGCGCCGCGTCACCGCCCACGCCTACCAGGCTGGCGCGAACCTCGTCACCACGCTCCTCGCCGATGAGCCCTCCTCGCTGCTGCGCTACCAGCACGCCCGCAATGAAAGCTTTGACGCCGCCGCCGACTGGCTCTATGAGGGGATGGCACAGGCCTACCGCAACGGCGCCGCCCGTCAGGCCATCTACTGCTCCAATCCCGCGCTGCTGGCCAAAGAGGACCCCGAAAAAGTCAGCCGCGCCAATCGCGCCATGTCCAGGGCCTACCGCCCCGCCATGGAACAGATCACCAAGTTCAACATCAACTGGAACATCATCGCCGCCGCCACGCCCGACTGGGCACAGCTCGTCTTCCCCGGCATTCCCGTCGATCAGGCTGTCGAAAAGCTCTGGAACGCCATCTTTACCGCCTGCCGCATCGACCAGCCCGACCCCGTCGCCGCATGGAAGGCCCACGACGCCAACCTGCACAAACGCGCCGACTTCATGAACGCAAGGCGCTTCCATGCCCTGCAATACCACGGCCCCGGCACCAACCTCAAAGTCGGCCTCGCCGACGATCACAAGTGGCTCGGCGGCGGCAGCTTCGCCCATAACGGCGTCTACTGCATCCCCAACATGCCCACCGAGGAAATCTTCACCACGCCCCACAAGAACCGCACCGAGGGCACCGTCCGCAGCACCAAGCCCCTTTCCCATCAGGGCACGCTCATCAAGGACATCGAGGTCCGCTTCGAGAATGGCCGCATTGTCGAAGCCCACGCCTCCGCCGGAGAATCCGTCCTGCAGAAGATGATCGACACCGACGAAGGTGGCCGCCGCCTCGGCGAGGTCGCCCTCGTGCCCCACTCCTCGCCCATCTCCGCCAGCGGCATCCTTTTCTACAACACGCTTTTCGACGAAAACGCCGCCTGCCACATCGCTCTCGGCCAGGCTTACAGCACCTGCATCGAAAACGGCGAAAACATGAAGCCCGAAGAGCTCGCCGCACGCGGTGCCAACGAAAGCCTCATCCACGTCGACTGGATGATCGGCTCCGGCGAAATCGACATCGACGGCCTGCATGCCGACGGCAAAACCGAGCCGCTCATGCGCAAGGGCGAATGGGTCGCCGAATAACGCTCATCTTGCGCGCGCTCCCGGGCATCAAAATGTTTAGGAGCGCGCATTTACCTTGGTTTAGCCGCAAATTTGCACCCTGCGGCGCATTCCGAGCATAGATACAAATACATGGCAGCCCCGACCCAGAGAAGTTTCGAGAAAACCTTGGCCAGCGCGAAGCGCACCATGGGCATGAGCGAAATCATGCACATCGCGGTGGACAGCTTCCGCGCCAGCAAGGTGCGTTTCGCTCTCACCGCTCTCGGTATGGTCATCGGCTCCATGTCGCTGATCCTCGTCGTCACCATCGCCCTCACCGGCAAGCAGTACATCCTGCACGAAATCGAAAGCATCGGCACCAACTGGATCGATCTCGAATACGCCGGCGGCGGCGGCGGCACCGTCAGTAATTACCACACCGACTACCTCCGCCTCGGCGACATGCGCGCCGTCGATGAGGCCCTCCCGGAAATCGCCGCCTCCTCGCCCATCCTGCAGATGCACGATCGCATCAACATCGGCAGCGGCGTCCAGCAGGACGTCCTCGTCCTCGGTGTCATGCCGCCCTACCGCCAGATCCGCAACCTCAAGATCACCACCGGGCGATTCTTCGACGACGAAGACGAAAACACCCACGAGAAGGTCGCCGACATCACTATTCCGCTCGCCAAGCAGATGTATGGCAGCGCCGACGCCGCCATCAATCAGACCTTCCAGATCAGCGGCATCCCCTTCACCATCGTCGGAACCTTCGAGGAGAGCGTAAATACCTTCGGACAGTCGGAAATTCGCGACAAGACCATCCTCATCCCCTACTCCGTCGCACGCTACTTCACCGGCACGGACTACGTGCAGGACATCTTCTTCTCCACCCGCGACCGTGCTGATGTCGAAGCCACCGCCAAGCAGATCGTCAAGATCGTCAAAGCCCGCCACCAGCCCAACTCCGTCTACACGGCCTCCACGCTCACCCAGCTCATCACCGTCGCCGGAGTCATTGCCAACGCCCTCACCGTCATCCTGCTGCTCATCTCCGCCATAACACTGGCCGTCGGCGGCGTCGGCATCATGAACATCATGCTGGCCACCGTGCGCTCCCGCATTCGCGAAATTGGCATCCGCAAGGCCCTCGGCGCAACTGCCCACGAAATCCGCCTGCAATTCCTTCTTGAGGCCATCATGATTTCGCTCGCCGGCGGAGCCGTCGGGTCGGCCATCGGCATTGCTCTGCCGCTTTCCGCCCGCTTCTTCACCTCGTTTCATATCCCCATCTCGGGGTGGTCCGTCGTCATCGCCATGGGTACCTCCACCCTCGTCGGCATCATCTTCGGTACCCTCCCCGCCAACCGCGCCGCCCATCTCGATCCCGTCGAATCCCTCAAGTACGAGTAGCCTTACCCGCGCCATTTCTATCAGCTTTGCTCTAGAATCTTCTTTCGCCTCCCCACGCGAAACTTCTCTTTCTGGAGCTCGCCTTGATCCGCAAAGCTGCTTCTCTCGCCCTGGCTCTTACGCTCGCCGCCGGCTGTTCGCCCTCACTGTACGCGCAACAGGCCAAACTCCAAAAGATCAAGCCATGGACCGTCAGAGCCATCTGGGGCAGCGGCAGCCCTACCGGCTCGGCCCCCTCGCAGATCTACTGGGCTCCGGACTCAAAACAGGTCACCTACCTCGACGGTAAAAACAATCTCCGTGAATTCGTCGTTGGCGGGGCTACCGCCCGCATCGTCATTCCCGCCTCAACGCTCAATCCCATCCTCAACGTCCACCTCACCGAGCAGGACCGCGACCACCGCAACCGCTACGGCGAGCCCGACTACATCTGGGCGCCGGACTCAAAGCAGATCCTCTTTGACACCAACGGCAAGCTCTGGCTCTTCAATCTCAAAGACGCAAAAGGCCAACAGGTCGGCAACACCGGCATGGAGAGCGGCGACAATCCCCAGTTCTCGCCCAACGGCAACTACATCTCCTACATCCGCGACAACGACGTTTTCGTGCAGCCCGCGCACGACGGCTCCCATGCCCGCGCGCTCACCCACACCGGCTCACCCACCGTCCTCAACGGCGATATTGACTGGGTCTATCTCGAAGAGCTCAACGTCCGCAGCAACTACTTCTGGTCGCCAGACTCGAAAAAGATTGCCTACATGCAGATGAACGAGCAGCACGTCCCGCTCTATCCCATTGAAGACTGGATCCCCGTCCACGCGCACATCCAGTGGTGGCAGCGCTATCCGCAGCCCGGCGACCCCAACCCTGAAGTCCGCGTCGGCGTCGTCCGCGTCGCCGGAGGCCCCACCCGCTGGCTCAACATTCCCATCAGCGAAGGCAACGACTACATCCCGCGCTTCGGCTGGGTCAACTCAAACGTCGTCTGGGTCGAAACCCTCGACCGCGCCCAGAAGCACGAGAACATTTACTTCGCCAACGTCAACACCGGAGCCGTCAAGCTCGCGCTCGCCCAGACCGAACCCAAATACTTCAACGACGTCTACACCGTCACCTTCCTCAAAAATGGCCAGTTTCTCGTGCTGAGCTGGCGCGACGGCCACACCCACATCTACCGCTACAGCTACGACATGGTCGACCCCATGGCCGCGCCCGCCCATCTGCTCAACGAAGTCGAGCAAGGCGATTACGAGGTCGAATCCATCCAGTCCGTCGACGACGCCACCGGAAACATCTACTACATCTCCAACCAGGGCAACCCGGCCCTGCGTCAGATCTGGGCCGTCAACCTCGACGGCAGCCACAAGCACCTCGTCTCAAAATTCACCGGCGTCCACCATCCCAAGTTCCCGCCCCACGGCTCCTCTTATATCGACAAGTACTCCAACCGCAGCACGCCGCCCGCCGTCGCCTTCTGCAATCCGCAGGGCGCCTGCCATCCCTTCTGGAAATCCACACCTATCACCGGCCGCGACCTCCACCCGCCCGTGCTGCTCACCCTCACCGCCGCTGACGGACACACCACCCTCTACGGCACGCTCATGCTGCCCCAGGGCCATCAGCCCGACCACAGCGTTCCGCTCATCGTCAACCCCTATGGCGGCCCTGCCGTCGGCACTGCCACCGATAGCTGGGGCGGCAAGGGCTTCTTCTGGGATGAACTCCTCACCGAACACGGTTTCGCCGTGCTCCATGTCGACAATCGTGGCATGGGCGGACGCGGACGCGCCTTCGAGCAGGTCTGCTATCACAACTTCGGCCCGCCCGAACTCGCCGACCAGCTCGCCTCCATCGATCAGGTGCTCGCCAGGTATCCTGAGCTCGATCCCCATCGCCTTGGCTGGTGGGGCTGGAGCTGGGGCGGTACTTTCACCCTCTACGCGCTCTCGCACTCTGACCGCTTCCGCGTCGGCGTCTCCGTCGCTCCCGTCACCAGTTGGCAGGACTACGACA
>JAJZJJ010000033.1 GCA_021810175.1 Acidobacteriota bacterium
CTCGCTGACTTGCTAACCCGCTGACTTGCTAACCCGCTGACCCAGCGTCTCTGAGCATCTGCCATCGTTTCAGGCACTTCCAGCCCAGAGTCTCTGGAGCAAAAATGGAACTCGCTGAAAACAAAAGGATTCCGAAAAAGTTGATCCCTGGGGGTACCCTTGGCGGTTGAGCTGCGCCCCTCATGCACGCTCAACGCGAACCTGCGAACCGTATCATGGAAGGAACCAGAAGCAGGGTCGGTCTGACTCGCATGGGCTGACCGGTCGGCAGCCCCCACCATCGATGGAAAGCTCATCGAAGGTCGCTGAAGCCGAATTCCCTCTCTTCCCGGGTCCTCATCTTTGGTTCTCATCTTTTTCATGGAGTTGCTATGGCGCGCACGGAATCCGCAATGATCCAGCTGGGTACCCAGGCCCCGCACTTCAGCCTCACCGATGTTCGCGAAGGCGGCACAGATTCCACCGGCTCCCTGATGGGAGCTCGCGGGCTGCTGGTCATGTTCATCTGCGCCCATTGTCCGTTCGTCAAACATATCGAGCGCGAACTGGCGCGCCTGGGAGAGGACTACCTCGACTCAGGCATTGGCATCGCCGCCATCAGCAGTAACGACGCCGA
Source organism: Acidobacteriota bacterium (assembly GCA_021810175.1). The sequence continues at coordinate 617 of JAJZJJ010000033.1, forward strand.
AAAGTACCCCGATGACGCCCCCTCCGCTCTGGCCGAACAGGCGCTGGCTCTGGGTTTCACCTTCCCCTACCTCTACGATGAGACCCAGGACGTCGCCCGCGCCTTCGACGCCGCCTGCACACCCGACTTTTTTCTCTTTGACAGCTCCGGAAAGCTCGCCTATCGCGGCCAGTTCGACTCCAGCCGCCCCGGCAGCGATATCCCGGTTACCGGAAAGGATTTGCGCGCGGCTCTCGATGCGCTGATTGCCGGCAAACCAATTCCGGAGAAACAGCTCCCCAGCCTGGGATGCAATATCAAATGGAAGACCCGGCTGTAGCGAGTAGCCGCTGGCTGTAGCGGCCGTTACTCAAACAGAGTCGGCTCGGGCCGGACCATGGACCGCAGTCCGGTCTTCGCGATGCGGTGCCCATGCTGCTTCGGCGCATTCTCCGGCGTCCTTTCCGGTCGCGCGGAAAGGATGCCCAGCAGATCGTGCAGCTCGGAACGCAGGCTGCGAAGCTTGTTTTCAACCGCCGGCGTGCGTTCGCCGTCGCCCTTCGGCGGCGGTGGAATCTCCGGGGATTTGGCCTTCCCCGGTTCCTGCGCCAGCACCTGCCGCGCACCGGCGATCGTATAGCCTTCGTCGTGCAGCAGTCGCCGCACCCGCAGCGCCAGCTCCACCTCGCGCTTCCGGTAAAGCCGCTGGCCGGTGCCGCTCTTGTTCGGGCGCAGCTGCGGAAATTCGGTCTCCCAGAAGCGCAGCACGTAGGTTTCAACGCCGCACAGCTTCGCCACCTCGCCAATGCGGAAGTAGAGCTTATCGGGGATGACCACATCCTGCTGCGGGGCGCGGCGCTGAGCTGCGTTTCGAGGCATTGGGGGCGCTGGGAACCAACCTCGCGAGGCGGTTCCCTGGTGGAAGTATAGGACAGCCAACGTCCTGGACGGTAACGATTTGTGCCGTCGATCAGTACCTGTCTGGTTTCCCGGCAACAATGGGTGTCCGGGCACTGGAACCGCGTGGAGCGGCACGCAGGTACTGCGGCGGCCAGCTGGCCCCTTCGCCCAGTTCCGCTGCCGCATGCAGCGGCCAGTACGGATCGCGCAGGAATTCGCGCGCGAGGAAGACCAGATCCGCCTGCCCCGTCCGCAGAATGTGCGCGGCCTGCGCCGGATCGGTAATCATCCCAACCGATCCCGTGCGAATCCCGGCCTCGGCCCGGATGGCTGCGGAAAACGGAGTTTGATAACCAGGCCCCACCGGAACGCGGGCCGCAGCGACATTGCCGCCGGAGGATACGTCGATTAGGTCCACGCTGCGCTCACGCAACAGCGCCCCCAGCCGCACCGAATCCGGCAGCTCCCAGCCGCCTTCCGTCCAGTCCGTGGCGGAAATGCGGACAAACAGAGGCCGCTCGCGCGGCCAGACTTCGCGAATGTCGGCAACGACTTCGAGAAGCAGGCGGACGCGGTTTTCAAAACTCCCGCCGTAGTTGTCGCCGCGGTGGTTACTGATCGGAGAAAGGAACTCCTGCAGCAGATAGCCATGAGCAGCGTGAATCTCGATCACATCGAAACCGGCGCGGTCGGCGCGTACAGCCGCATCTCGAAACTCCCGCCGGACTCGGGCAATGCCGGCCGTGTCCAGCTCCCGGGGCTGCGGGTAGTTCTCCGCAAAACGAATGGCGCTCGGAGCCAGCACCTCGCTCCAGCCACCCTGCTCCGGCAAGACCGCGCCTTCCCCCTCCCACGGCCGGAAGGTGCTCGCCTTGCGCCCGGCGTGAGCCAGCTGGATGCCAGCGCACGCGCCCTGGGAGTGGAGGAAGTCCACAATGCGTGCAAGCGGAGCGATGTGCTCGTCCTTCCACAGCCCAAGATCCTGCGGACTGATGCGGCCTTCTGCCGCCACCGCGGTAGCCTCTGTGAAGATCAGACCGGCGCCGCCAACCGCGCGACTGCCAAGATGAACCAGATGCCAGTCGCTCGCGAAGCCATCGGCGCTGGAGTATTCGCACATCGGCGAGACAACAATGCGGTTGGGCAGACGAACGGAACCAATCTGCAGGGGAGAAAAGAGATTTGCCGGAGCTTCAGATGTCATTGCAATGGTTTTGATGTGGCGAACAGAAACTCGGTCGCAACGAGAAGAAGGCAACCCCACTTTTGCACGTCCGGCGCCAGGACGAAAGAGGCCTCGCCCAGGGGCGAAGCCTCTCAAACGCCACGATGAAGGAGGACTCGGCTGGCTTTGGCCTCCGTGAAAACCCCTTCTCCCTGAAGGTTCTTTCGATCTACCAGCCCGCTACCACATCCTGGCGGACAACCGTCAAGACACCAACATATTGGGCGTCGATATTGCGATTGTCAAGCGAAATAACGGAAGAGTCTTAGAGCCAGGGGAATCAAAGGGCCGTGGAACCTGCTCAGGAGCGAGCGGCCCGCGAGAACCTTCGGTACACTGCCTCTCATGATCGACGGAAGACGCGCCGTCCGCTACGACGCCGAGCAAGCCTGCCGGGAACTGGCACTCGCGGATCCAAAGCTGGGCCAGCTAATCGAGCAGGCTGGCCCGTTCCTGCTGCGGTTGCAGAGCCAGCACTCGCCGTTTGAGGCGCTACTGGAATCGATCATCTATCAGCAGCTGCACGGAAAAGCGGCGGGGGCAATTCTGAGGCGCCTGCTAACCGCCTTCGGCGAACTGCATCCGGCTCCCGAGCATCTGCTGCAGGCGTCAGACGAGATGCTGCGCGCCGCAGGGCTGTCCGCTTCAAAAACGAAGGCTCTGCGCGATCTGGCGGCAAAAACCATCGACGGAACCGTACCCACAATTTCCCAGATCCGCCGGATGCCGGATGATGAGATTGTCAAAAGGCTCACTGAGGTGCGGGGCATCGGCACGTGGACAGTGGAGATGCTGCTGATCTTCCGCCTCGGCCGGCCGGATGTTTTTCCCATCACCGACTATGGCGTTCGCAAAGGGTTCGCCCTCACCTTCCATCGTCTGCCGAAGAGCAAGCCGTTCGACGCCTCAATGCTCGCAAAGCAGGAGCAGATGCTGCGCCGCGCAGAGAAGTGGCGTCCATGGCGCTCGGTGGCGAGTTGGTATTTGTGGCGAGCCTGCGATCTGGCTGGAAAGAAGTGAATGCTGCCGGAGTGAAGGCGGCCGGAGCGGTGCATGTCAGGAACGGAAGTCACACGCATGGCCAACGCATAAATGCGGCAGTCCGGCTCGGAAAGCTGCCCATCTGTTCACCGATTCTCAACGTTCTCCAGCCGTCCCTTTGCTATTCTGGAATCGTATGCCTTCAAAAAAGGAATTACTGAGTACGCCGATCCGCCACATCGACATCAGGGAACACAATGTGGTTCCGCTGGTCGACGCCATGCAGTCAATGGCCTACAGCTCGCGCGATCTGGCGCGGGCGGCCTCGATCTACGAGCGGATGCTGCGGGATCAGGAATGCGGGATCATCCTGTGCCTCGCCGGTTCGCTGATCTCGGCAGGGCTGAAGCAGATTTTCGTGGATCTGATCCGCAACAACATGGTCGACGCGGTTGTTTCAACCGGCGCCAATATTGTGGACCAGGACTTCTTTGAGGCGCTGGGATTCAGGCACTACATTGCTGACGACCTTTTCAAGTCGGGTACGCAGGATGGTGTGCTGCGCGAGTTGATGATCGACCGCATCTACGACACGCTGATCGATGAGGAAGAGCTGCGCCTGTGCGACGAAACCACGGAGAAGGTCGCCGACGGTCTCGAGCCACGTCCCTACAGCTCGCGGGAGTTCATCCGCGCAATGGGAGTCTGGCTGGAAGACGAAGGGAAAACGCCCGAAAAGGGCGGCGTGGACTCCATCGTCCTCGCGGCATATCAGAAGGACGTGCCCATCTTCTGCCCGGCATTCAGCGACTGCTCAGCGGGCTTTGGACTGGTGGCACACCAGCACAAACGCGGCGATAAGCCGAAGGTTTCCATCGATTCGGCAAAGGATTTCTACGAGCTGACGCAGCTGAAAATCGCAAATCCGACAACGGGCCTGCTGATGATTGGCGGCGGCGTTCCGAAGAATTTCGCGCAGGATATCGTGGTTGCGGCCGACATTTTGGGAAACGAAGCACCAATGCACAAGTACGCGATTCAGATCACGGTCGCCGACGTTCGAGATGGTGCCCTGTCGTCGAGCACACTCAAGGAAGCAAGTTCCTGGGGCAAGGTAGACACCACTTTCGAGCAGATGGTGTACAGCGAAGCCACGCTGGCGCTGCCGCTGATCACTGGCTATGCCTGGCACAAAAGCGCCTACACCGCACGAACGGGAAAACACTGGAACCGGGTTCTGGACCCGGTGACAGCTTAGAACCATATGGGCAGGACGGCCGCCTCCACCTGGCCATTCTGCCCCTGCTACCCTCCTGGATTTCGCAATCCACGATATAAAGAGCTGCCGCCTTCGCATCCTGCGCTGAAATGTTGCTTAGCGAGGGACACCGTATTCGGCCCTGCTCGTTTTCCCTATCGGAAGCTCTCTCATTCCCCTATACTTTTTCCACAATCTGTACCGCAGAAACCTGAATTTACCCCGAAACTCCCTCGACGGGATCGCGGTTGAGCCGATTCGCCCATTCCCGAAGCATCACAAGAGCTTTTGTCCTGGCTCTTCTCTGCTCCCTTGCCGGCGCCATCATTCTGGCTCGGTTTGGTAGTACACCGACACATGCCTACCAGTGGATCTTTTGGTTTGCCGGTTGCTGGACAGCAGCTCAGGCGCTGCTAATTACTGCGGCTTTGTGGAGTTTTCGCCGGACCTTATGGCAGGGCGAAGCGGAGCGGCAGTTGCAGCGCGTCTCCCGCCTTCACCGAAGCATTCTCGATTCAGCCGGCCCAGTCATGATCGCCTGTGATCTCTCCGGCCGTATCAGCCTGTTCAATCCAGCAGCAGAAAGGATGCTGGGCTACCGGGCGTCGGAGGTACTGGGGCAGGTTACATCCTCCGATCTCTTTCCAGCAAGCGAACTGGCGCGAGTGGGCGAACAATTGGCAGATTCGGTGCCCCCCTCCAGAACTCCAGCGGAAATTCCCACTGGAACTGCAGAGGCATTGTTGCCGTTTGTGCGCTACGTCGCCAGCTTTCCAGCAAGCCGAGTGCGCGGCTTCGAGATGCGATATCGGCGGAAGGACGGCAGCACTTTTCCCGCCATGATCTATTTGTCCGCAGTCCGGTCAGCTACGGGCCTGATTGAAGGGTTAGTGTCGGTTGCTGTGGATCTGAGCGCCACTAGACGCGCGGAATATGCTCTCCGAGAAAGTGAAGAACGCTACCGGGATTTGTTTGAGAATTCGACGGAAATGATTGCAACTCTCAGCCCCCGTGGACGCTATCTCTATGTAAATCCGGCCTGGCAGAACCTGTTCGGCTTGGACTCCGGTCAGTTCGAAAATCTAATTGGCTATGAATCGGCATTCCCTCCGGAAGTACAGGCTGAAGCTGCGGCGCTGTTCCACAAGGCGCTGCACGGTGTACGAGTAGAACGACATCCGCTGAAGCTGCAAAATGCTGCGGGGGAGACCGTAGAAGTAGAAGCCAGCCTGAGTTGTCGCCGTGAAGAGTCAGGGCCCGTTTCCGTGCGCTGCACTTTTCGCGACGTAACACAGCAGAATCGGCGCGAGCGGCGATTGAGAATTCAGCTGATCGTCAGCCAGATTATCGGCGAAACGACCTCAGTCGATGAAGGCCTAACACGCGTTCTTGAAGCCCTTTGTGCGACTTTCTCCTGCGACTTCTCCTCGCTGTGGACTGTGGATGAGACGCAACACCGAATACGGATGCGGTTGTGCTGGTATCCGCGCGGGAAGGTACCTGAGGAGTTTCTCCTCGAAACGCAAGCAATGGCATTCTCGCGCGGCGAAGGGTTATCGGGCTCCGTGTGGTCGCTGGGGAAACCGCACTGGATCCTCGATATTCGCCAGGAACCTGGCTTTATTCGCCGGGCGTCAGCTCGCTTGGTTGGGTTCATATCTGGGTGGGCCGTGCCGGTGCGCGTGGGCAACCAGGTAATTGCCGTTGTTGAGTGCTTTTCAAAACAAATGATGAGGGAAGATCCTGATCTACTGGGCACACTGGAGACCGTTTGTGGCTCGGTCGGCCAGTTTATGGCACGGGCGAGCCAGGAGGCTCAGCTGCAACAGCTCGACCGGCAAAGGACGGTCATCTTGAACTCGGTGGCAGATGGAATCATGGGAATAAGTCCAGACAATGAGATTGCCTTTGTCAATCCGGCTGCAGCTCAACTGTTGGAGCAGGCCGAGTCGGCCCTGATTGGACGCACCATTCATGAGGTTCTGCATCCGACCTCCGGATCATGTGCATTCGACTGCGGGACACGAAAGACCTTCGAAGCCGGGGAAGCCGCGGCCGGCCAGGATGTTTACTACCGCGGAAGTGGGCGGAGTCTGCCCGTGGAATTCGCTCTCATGCCTATGGTCGAAGACGGCCGGTCTGTGGGGAGCGTGCTGAGCTTCCGAGATATCAGCCAGCGATATGCTCTCGATCACATGAAGGACGAGTTCATCTCGACGGTCAGCCATGAATTAAGAACGCCGCTCACTTCCATTCGTGGCGCACTGGGACTGCTTTCTGCCGGCATGCTTGGCGAGGTGAACGAAAAAGCCTCGAATCTTCTTCGTATTGCCGTAACCAACTCAGACCGACTGGTAAGGCTGATCAATGACATTCTCGATCTTGAACGGATGCAATCGGGACGTGCTCCACTGACGTTTAGGAAAATTGCGCTGGAGGATCTCGCGAGGCAGGCGCTGGAAGCGATGCAGCCGATGGCGGACGCCGGAGAGATTCATCTGGTTTGCGATTCTGAAGCGACGCAGGTCGAAGCAGACGCCGATCGACTCCTTCAGGTGTTGACGAATTTGCTGAGCAATGCCATCAAGTTTTCGCCGCCGCAGTCGATTGTTCGAGTCACCATGTCACGGGGGGTGAACGGGGTAACCCTCAGTGTCGTAGATCAGGGGAGAGGCATTCCGAGCGACAAGCTGGAAACGGTGTTCGATCGCTTTCAGCAGGTCGATGCGACGGATGCCCGACAAAAGGGCGGCACAGGACTGGGACTGGCCATTTGTCGGACAATTGTCCAGCAGCATGGTGGTTGCATCTGGGCAGAGTCCAACCAGGGCAACGGCACGATTTTTCATCTCTTTCTGCCCGATCGCACATCTCTCGGCTCAACCAGCGAAGAATAGCTCTCAGGCATTGATAATAGATTCCGGGTAAACGATGGCACGGCGAGTTCTGATCATCGATGACGAGGAAGACATTCGCGAGGTAGCGGCTCTGAGTTTGGAGACCGTTGCAGGGTGGGATGTTGTGCTGGCTGGATCGGGGGCAGCCGGAATTGCGAAAGCGCAGGATTATCAACCGGATGCGATTCTTCTGGATGTGATGATGCCGGGAATGGATGGGCCCACCACTTTTCGGGAGCTACAGGCGCTGCCGGAGACCGCAAATATCCCTGTGATTCTTCTGACTGCTAAAGTACAGGCGGCGGACCAAAAGCGGTTCTCCGATCTGGGCGTGGCGACGGTGATGTTTAAACCTTTCGATCCTCTGACTTTAGCTCAGGAAATCTCCTCAGCCCTGGGATGGGAGAAGGTGTGAGCGACCCGACCGCAATCCTTGGAGAGCGGCTTGCCGAAATCTGGCGCAGAAGTCGACCTTCTGTACTCGAACGTGTGGATATTCTTCGATCGGTGTACGAGCAGCTTGAAATCGATGCGCAGAATATGGAAGCTCAGCAGAGGGGCCGCGAAGCTGCGCATAAGCTCGCGGGCATTCTCGGCGTTTTCGGCCTATCCGAAGCCGGCGAGATTGCCTCGAAAATTGAGGGCCTGCTTACGAGCGCAATGCCCCTGAAGGCCAGCGATCTGGCAGAGTTCGGTGAACAGCTTGCGAGGGTGGAGACTCTAGTTGCGTCGAAGCCTGCGCCCTGACTCTTCTCGGATTTAGGCAAAGACGAGGCACTGCGGAAAGGGTGCGGGATAATTCCTGCCCGTTTCAACGAGCATGCCGGTGTTGGCATCACGCGCAAAGACAGAAATGCATTCGGAATCCTGATTCGCTACAAGAAGCCAGCGCTCCGTGGGATCGAGGGCCAGGTGACGCGGGATCTTTCCGCCGCAGGAGCCGCGATGGAGCAGGCTCAACGTACCAGCCGTCGAGTCGACGGCGAAGGTGTTGAGGCAGTTGTAATCACGATTGGCGATATAGGCGAAAGTGCCTGTCCGGTTGAGGACAATGTCGGAACCTCGTGTCGGACCGCCATAGCCGCGCGGAACGAGGCTGAGTCGCTGCAACTCGTGCAGCGTTCCATTTTCGTGATTCCAATCGAGCACATAGACTTCCGATCCCATTTCGCAGACGCAGTAGGCGATGTGCTGACTAGGATGAAACCGCAGAGCGCGCGGGCCAGATCCCGGAGCGGCCTGCCAGAGAGGGGGATCGTTTAAGGTGAGGTGAGCTGACGCGGCATCCAGATGGTAGATGTGAATGCAGTCGAGGCCAAGATCATTGACGAGGAGGAAGCGATTCTCGGGCGAGACGGTGACGCGATGAGCATGAGGCGATGCCTGACGGGCACGATTCGGGCCGTGGCCGCGATACTGGAAGTGCGCTACGGCGTTGCTGATCCGGCCGTCGGATGCGGCGAGGAATGAAGACGAGCTGCCGCCCACGTAATTGGCGCAGAAGACGTCGTTGCCCATGTTGTCGACGGTGACGTAGCAGGTTCCGGCGCCGAGAGAAGCGACCTGGTTGATGAACCTGAGGGTGGCGGTGGAGCGATCGACGGCAAAGGCGCTGACGGCACCACCGGGATTCCCTTCAAACTGCTGCAGTTCGTTGGCCGCGTATAGATACCTGGCGTCAGAATCGGTGGCCAGAAAAGTGGGATTCTCGCTGACGACTGCAAGTTTGTGCGAGTGCAGTTCACCAGCGGCCGGATCCCAACGATACGAATAGATTCCCTGACTGGAACTGCCATTGACTGTCCGCGTTCCAACGAACAGGATGCTCTCCTTTGCTTCTTCGCCAGCGTGTGAACCCCAGGCCTGCACGTCGACCGGTGCAAACACCGCTCCGTCCGGTATTTCCGGTCTGCTCATCTCTACCATCTGCGGATTACCCCTGGGGAGAACTATACCTTCGGCGAGGATCGGCAACCCGGCTGCGCCGATCGGACCTTCTGAGCTGCCACATGAATGATCCAGGGCAAGAGCACCAAGACCGGGCGGGTCGATACCTGGCTTTGCCGCAGTTGGCGGGCAGGGTACACTCTCGGTGAGATGGGACAGATGCGAAAGTTCGAAGCAGCGGTGTTCCGTCGGGCACACCGCGATCCGCCGGAGGGTTTCGTGCGCCGCACGGCCTTCTGGCTGCTGGTGGCATATCTGATCCTCTACCTGCCGGGGTGGCTGCCGGGCAGCGTTGGCGGGTTCTTTCGGCGCGTTGCGGAATTCGACTTTTTCGCACTGGTCCTGTTCAGCATCCCGTTGCTGTGGAGATACGTTTTCCATCACCTGCTGTGGAAGGTGCGGAACCGGCTGATTGTCACTTACCTTCTGATGGGGCTGACTCCGCTGGTGTTGTTCGTGACGCTGACGGCGCTGTTGCTGTATGTTTTTTCGGGGCAATTTGCGATTTTTGCCGCGTCGGGTGTTGTTGGGCAGGAGCTGGCGCAGATTGCGTCGAGAAACAGCGGGTTCACGATGTATATGGCCCAGACGCTGGACCGAAATCCGCGGCTGCGGACCCTGGCACTGCCCAAATCGGGGATGGAAGCCGGCGAGGAACAGTACCCGGGGATGACGGTTGCGGTGTTTCGGGATGGGCACCAACTGCATCTGCCGCAGAGTGCGACCAAGGCCGACTCCGTCGATGCGATCCCTGGGTGGCTGCCGACCAGGTTCCGCGGCATCGTGATGGATCACGACAAGCTGTGGCTGCGTGCGAGCGACAAACTGACCCGGGATGGGCATACGACCGTGGTGGTGACCAGCGTGCCGCTGCAAAAGGACACGGTCGCGGAGATTGCCAGAAATCTGGGTGAGGTGAGCATTTTTTCTCCTCGGCACGTGGGCGGAGCCAGTGGTAAGGCGCCAGGGGCGGAGGTCAGGATCGGAAGCTCGACCCGGGTGGACTTCGTCGGGCCGGGCGACCGGAGGAACAACAGGCTGGAAGGTGAACGGGCGGCCATTGCCGGTGGAATTCTGCCTCCGGCGGAGCATTTTTATGATCTGCGCCTGTGGTTTATGGCTCCGCTGGCGATTCATGACTGGGATTCGGGGGCGGTGCGCGAAATCTTTGCCGAGGTGACATCGCGCCCTTCCCTGCTTTACCGGCGGCTGTTCATGACGTCGCTGACGGTCGGGAACTACATCCGCGACGGGCTGATTGCGATTGCGCTGGTCTTCGGGGTTCTGGAGCTGCTGGCGTTTCTGGCGGCGATCCGGCTGAACCAGACGATCACGCGATCGGTTCATGACCTGTATGAAGCGACGGTGGCGATCGACCGGGGCAATCTGGAGCACCGCATCGAGGTGAAACGGCACGATCAGCTGGGGTTCCTGAGCCGGTCGTTCAACGAGATGGCCGCGTCGCTGGCGCGGCTGCTGGCGGAGCAGCGGGAGAAGGAGAAGCTGCAGAACGAGCTGGCGATTGCGCAGGAGGTGCAGGCCAACCTGTTTCCGCAGGGGAAGGTTGCGCTGCCGATGCTGGAGCTGCACGGCGTTTGCCTCCCGGCGCGGACGGTGAGCGGGGACTACTACGACTTTCTGCTGTTCGGCGAAACGGGGCTGGGGCTGGCGCTGGGCGACATCAGCGGCAAGGGCATCTCGGCGGCGCTGCTGATGGCCACTCTGCATTCGGCGGTGCGGGCCTATCGCTTTGCGGGCGACGAGCTGGTGCTGGACGGCGCGGCGGCGCTGGCGAGTCCGCGGAGCCGGATGGCAGGGCTGGCGGAGATGGAGTGCAGCGAGCTGTTTGAAGAGCCGGCCAGGATTCTGGCGCTGCTGAACCGGCATCTGTACCGGAGCACGCAGCCGGAGAAGTACGCGACGCTGTTTCTGGCCCATTACGACGGACTGGAGAGGCGGCTGATCTATGCCAATGGCGGGCATCTGCCGCCGCTGCTGCTGCGGGCGAACGACACGGTGACGCGGCTGGACAGGGGCGGCTCCGTGGTGGGGCTGCTGGACGGGCTGAGCTGGGAGCAGGGCTCGGAACAGCTCGGCGAGGGCGACATTCTGATTGCCTACAGCGACGGGGTGACCGAACCGGAGAACGATTTTGGCGAGTTCGGGGAGGAACGGCTGCTGGAGGTGGTGCGGCGGCATCGGCACCTGAGCCTGGAGGCGATCTCGGAGCAGGTGGTGCAGACACTGAAGACGTGGATCGGCGGGCAGGAGCAGCCGGACGACATCACGCTGGTGCTGGCCCGGCGGCGTTAGCTGCGGTCCTAGCGCACCGTAAAGGACTTCACCGCGATTGCATTCGGATGATTACCCACCGGCAGCATGGTGAAGAGCGAGTGCATCAGCGTTCGGATCACAGCCACATCGCCGGAGCGCGAGTCCACGGCAAAGAGCAAATGCCCGGCCTTCGAGAAGGCCAGCGCATCCGGACCATCCCCA
>JAJZJJ010000034.1 GCA_021810175.1 Acidobacteriota bacterium
CTCCAGGCTCAGCTCAACAATCCGCCGCTTCTCTTCAATCGCCCGCCGTACCCGCGTCCCTGATCCCATGCCCCCATCGTCATCACCAACAGGCTCTCAGTCCAGAGGGGAGATTCGTACGCTTACTGCCGAGCACCTGCTTCTCGCAGTTCTTTCGATCGGCGTGCCTACAAAGAAAGATGCTGGAACAATCCTTCCGGGAAACCCACCGTCGCAGTCTGTGCCGCCAGGCGCTCCGCGGCACAATGCACTGAATTCGCTTTGCATAGCACGATGTCTCAGACAGGCGGCTGCTGCCTCTGCCGGCATCGCTCCTGGGCTGTCGGCTAAAACGTGTACATGATGCGCGTGAGCGCGAGAACCGTATCCGGTGTCTGCATGCCACCCGGATGCAGCCAATATTCCACATCCGGCTGGACGGTCAGCCCCTTCCATGCCGCGATCTGGTAATACCCCTCGAACTCATTCTCAAAGCCGTGTCTGAAGCTGTTTTGTCCCGTGAGCAGGCTGTCACTGAAGGCAACGCCGACTTCATCCTTCGCGCGCGCGGCGAAAGGACCGGTCCACACCACGCCTCCGCCATAATGGCGGCGAACCGCCGCGACCGACGCTGGCCCCGTACCAAACTGGAAAAATGCTCCCAGCCCTCGCTCGTTTGATCCGGCCGGATGCCACAGCTTCTGGCTCAGAACGGCGTAAACTCCCCCCGCGTGATGCTGAATGCCTCCCCGGAAGCGGCGGAATCGTCCTGTATCGCGCCAGGCTCCCACCTGTACTTTGTAGGGCAGGCCATGCCAGTTGCTCTCCCAGCCCTCTTCCGTCAGCCACAGGTCGCCGCCCGGATCGTAGCTCAGCTCCGTGCTGTGGTCGTTCCATACTCCGCCCGCAAAGTAGAGGCCTCTCGCTGGACGCACGAACAGATCCCCTCCGAACGACCCCTTCGGGAACGTGGGCAGAATAAACGTGCTCACGGATGCGTCGGAGGAGAAATCGAGGGAAACGAAGTTTCCCCCGTACGGCACCGTGAAAAACTGGTCGTCCACGTACATCAGCCCCACCCGCGCCTGAATCCTCCGCCCGAGCAGATTCTGCTCGAACCAGGCGCGGTCCACGGACGTCTCCTGGTAGGCATCCATGTTGTCCGGATCCTGCAGCGCTGGCATCTGGTGCGTCAGAATGCTCGGCCCGTTGTGGCTTTGCACGTCCACCATGAACGTCCCGCCCTCCCAGCCGAGAAGCTTCTTCGTGTCGATGTTGGTCGCAACGTCCAGCAGATCCTGTCCGTCAAAACCGAGCGGCTTCGGCTGCCCTCCATCGGCGACCGTGGATCCGTCAAGCTGCAGCCAGCTGCTGAACGTGATGCCATGCTGCGCCAAAGCGGACCGGATGCGAAGAATCGCGTTCGTGGATGCATCGCCTGGCGTCGTCTGCTTCGGCTGTAAGGCGGCGGAGGCGATCGACTGAGCCTCCGGCCTGGGGACGCCCAGGGCCAGACACACAAACAGTACCAGTGAGAGTCGGCGAGCGACGTTTACCACCACAGCATCCTTGGCTACCGGTTGGGGAACGGACGCGGAGAAGCCTCCGCCATCGAAATCTGATCGTGGCACGCGCCGCACCCGCCGGTCAATCGCGCCCCGCGACGGACAGCGGCATCAGCTAACCCCGAAGCTCTCCCAAATAGAATCGAAAGCGAACAACGCTACTCGGAGCCGGAGAACCCGCCCAGCCTCCAGCCACGCCCGCGCACCGGGTTTCGCGCGAGCGCCGGTAAGTCTCCCTCCGCGAGAGAAATGCGCCGCCTGCGTACTGCGGCCAGTTCCCGATGCGCCTCTCCTGTCTGTTGAAAGAAGCTTCCGCTTCCACCTGCCCAGCCCCAGCCGCGTCACCCAGCCAATGCGCTGCTGTTCACTGGCCATCCGGAGGTGCGCTGCTGATCTTGCATAGCGCGCGCGCCGCTTTCAGCTGCGCCGGAGTCACTTTCCCCGGGATGTTCACATATTTAAGTCGATTCTTGTTCGCCAGCCGTTCCAGCATGTCCATGTTCGCCTGGGTCTCGCGATAGCTCGTTGCCGGTAGTTTGTAGTTCTCGCTGTCCACAACGTCAAGCTCGCTGAATCTCACAGCGGTGACCGCCACGCCCCAAAACATGCCTCGCGTTTTCCGATGCTCGCGGAAAATCACGCAGCCCGTATTCTGGCTCAGAACACCCCAGACAACCGGTTTCTCATCCTTGTTCTTCGCGCGTGCAAAACAAAGCGGAGAAAGCAACAGCAATCCCACCGCAACCGCGACTGTCTTTCTCGTCACAGCTCCCCCTCAGTTTTCCGAATGCCCGAAAGTATATTCCCAAACCTCGGGCCTGGTCTGCCTCGATAAGGACTATTCCGCTGACGGCCCAGGAAGCCGGAAATCTCGATTTCCAGGAGATGCCGCCTACTCCTCCACTTCGGCCAGCAGCTCTTCCTCCGCCTGCACCGCTCCATGCGCCTCGGAATTGAGCCCCTTTCGTTTGGACGCCCTCCTGGCATTGCGCTTCTTCACCAGCTTCTCCAGCATCTTCTGCAGCGGATCCAGCATAAATGCCATACCGCTGCTGATCAGCAGCTGCACCAGCGCCACTTCGCTCGTGTAGTAGTGTTCGATAAAGCCGGTCAGGGTATCGCCCAGATAAACAAACGGCACGATCACCGCAAAGGTGGTCAGCGCCTCCTGCAGCTTCTTGTGCGGTGTGTGCCCAGGCAGAACCAGAATTCCGATCACCGCCAGCACCTGCAGAATCGCGAACCACCACGTCTGGAACCAGGCCGGTTTGATTCGCAGCACATAAGTAGCCTCGCTGGAGATTTGTCCGTCCGGCATCCGTGCACGCACCTGGAACACCCAGCGCCCATGCGGCAGTTCCGTAAACTCGCGGTCGATGCGTGGACTCCACTTCGACCAGCCGTTGTCCACGCCGTTCATGAACGTCTGATATTCCATCGCTCCCGACGGCCCAAGCCCATTTGCCGCATAGGCAATGCGGAACGCGTTGTAGCGGTACGGAAACTTCAGAATCTGCGCCGGGTCCTGAATCAGCGACTGCACTCCGCCCGCCTTCGCCGACCACGCCCCGCCAAACACAACCCGGTCGTCGCGCGTGCCGACTACAGCCCGTATCTGAGCGCGAAAAGGCGCAGCCTCGGCATCGGCTGGAAGATTCACGCCCACCAGCGACACCCCGCTGTTGAGCGCCGCCCACAATCCACCGCGATGGTTGTAGCCCATCCCGTAGACGTGTGGGTCGGCAAGCCCCTGCGCCGTGCCCGCACGCAGCACGATTTGACCCTCGGCGTTGACGATCTCCACGCCATTCTTCGCCGTGCCGAAAGCCACCAGACTCGGCGTCAGTGCAACGGCGGACGTCACATTGGAGCCATCGGTTGTGTTCCAGCCGGCGGCATTCAGCACCTGCATCGGCTGCGCCGAGCCCGGCTGGTAAAGCACCAGCCCCTGATTAAAACTGGGGATCAGCAGACCGCTTTTCGTGGCCACCATCGTCAGGCCGCGCACATCCGCACCGCCAGGCAAGCCCTGCAGCTTGTCCCCTTCCAGCCGCGTCAGCCCGCGTACCGTATCCAGAACGTACAGCGAGCCATCGTACCAGGCCGCGTGCAGAAAATGATCGTCCGAGGGAACCGATGTGACAGCGCCGCTCTTCGCCCGCACAAACAACCAGTGGTCCGACAGGAAGACCCGCCCCGCCGGCGTATCGAGAATCTGAATCACACGATCGCCCGAATCGTGAAAGGCCGCCGGCAGCCCGGCGATGTCCGACACGTATTTCAAAGTGCCGCTGGCGTTCGGAACCAGCGACCCAATTTCGCCGTCCCCGCCCACCAGAATGCGCCCGTTCGACGCCTTCGCCACCGCGTAAGCGCCGCCCCCGCCGGGCATCCCAATCAGCCGCCATCGCGCACCGTCGTATTCCAATACGCCCGACGAGTTGCCAAAGAACAAAATGCCCCGGCTGTCTTCCGCAACCGACCAGTTCTGTCCGTTGGCTCCGTAAACAGCGGGTGAAAAATTGCGCACCCCTGTAACCGCCAGCGGCGCCGAGGCTTTCGCCTGTGCCCGGGCCCCCGGGAGAAGGAACCCCGCCAGCAGGGCCGCCACAGCTGCAAATCTGCACGCCAGTCGCCTCATTGTGCCTTCTCCTTCTTCGATTTCCTGTCCACCTCGAACTTGAACGTTCGCTGTGACCGATTCCCAACCAGATCCTCCGCCACAATCGTGATCGTGTGCGTGCTCCCTGGCGCGAACCCGGAGAGCGGCGCGCGGTAAATCATCGGTGCCTGACCGTCGATGCTGTAGGTGATCTCCTGCAGTCCCGCCGGCTCGTCCTCCGCTGAGACAAAGATCAGCTCGCCGGGCGGCACATGCAGCACTCCGCCCACATCGGCCGGTTGTGCGCTCCACGTCACCTCGATCGACGGGCCCTGCGCGTCCACCATCACCCGCTGCCTCTGCACCGGCTGCAGCGTGCCCAGCGTGTTGCGTGCCCGCCACTCCAGTTCAACGGTGCCCGAGTACCGGATGCTGAACGGCTTCTTGTACGGCAGCCAGTGTCCCCCGCCCAGCCGGTACACCACGGAGGCCACACCCACCGGTCCCGCCGAGCTTTGCAAATCGATCTTCGTCGATGCGCCAATCAGCGGTATCGTTCCATGCGTGGTTTGCGGACCATCGAAACGCACCGCGCTGCTGGGAGCCGCGCGGTCCGGAACCAGCTCGATCGTGTGCGTGGCGCTCACGTTCCCCAGCGCGTCCACCGCATGGAAGCTGAGGAAGTGGTTGCCCGCCTGCGGCACAGGCAGCGGCTTCGAATAAGCCTGAGCCGCCGTTCCGTCGAGCGTGTACATGACCGTGTCGCCCTCGTCCGTTTTGAAGACCATCGAGCTGCCCGGTGTGACGTACACCGTTGCCCCGCGCTGCACGGAGCTGCCGTTAATCCTGAATGTCGGATCCGCAACCTTGCTCACCAGCGTGAATCGCCACGTGTGCTCATCCTCGCGATTGCCCACCTCGTCCACCGAGTAGTAGCGCAGTGTGTGCGGCCCATCGCCCATCCGGCCCACCGCAAATGGCTGCCGGCACGAGTGCATCCGTCCCTTGTCCAGCTGGCACATCACCTGTGCCACGCCCGAGAGATTGTCGAATGTCACCAGCGCAATCTGCGTTTTTGGCGACAGAATGTTGGCCTGATGTGGTCCGCGCAGCTCCAGCCGCGTCGTCGGGGGCGTTGTATCCACGGTAAAAGCCAGGGTGTGCACCTTCTCCGCATTACCCACGTTGTCCAGCGCGTAGTAACGGAGCGTATAGCTCCCATCGTGCGAGAAGACGTTCAGCGGTCCCGTGTATCGGGCGAACGCCGATCCGTTCAGCGACTCCAGTGTCTTCCACAGCCCCGACGAAACTCCCGCAGGATCGTCCTTCGAGGTCAGCGTGATCGTCAGCCCTGGCCCGAAGTAAGTCGTCCCGCCGATCTCAGCTCGCCGCGCGCCGCTCGCCTTCAGCGTAGTCATTGGCGGAGCCCCGTCAATCGCGATGCCAAAGGCCTCCATGCGATGGGTAATCCCCATCTTCATCGTGTTGCGCCCCGTCTGCACAAACGTCAGCGGCTTCGGCTGCGATCCCGCTTTTGCATTCGGCGCGGCCTCCGGACTGATTAAAAAGCTCGGCGCGCCCGGATTCGGCGAGTCGCTGATCCGCAGCTCGAACGGCAATCCCGGCGGCCCCATCAACCCCAGCTTCCGATCCAGGTACCAGCGCTTCGCATCCAGAACCGGCGGAAGTGCCGCACCGGTGCCCGCCGGCTCAATCCGCACCTCAACCGTCTGCGCTGCCTCCCGGTTGCCCACATGATCCACTGCTGTGAACGTCAGTCGATGCCTGCCCAGCGCTGCAATGGAAAACGGCGCGCTGTAAGGTGTTGCCGGTCCGCCGTCCACCGAATACGTAACTGTCGCCACACCCGATTCGAAGTCGCTGGCATTCAGTGCAATCCTGCTGTCCGGATTCAGCACCGTGGCCCCGCCCTGCATGAAGAAAGGGCGCGAAAACTGAATCCCGGTGTCCGGCGCGGTGCGGTCGACATAAATGTCGTCCACCGCTATCTGCTTCACATTGCCGACGGAATCCTTCGCCTCCAGTTGCAGATGATGAATTCCCGAAACCCCAGGCAGCTCAAACGGCGACCTGTAGGCCTTCTCCGGCCCGCCATCGATGCTGTAGCGAACCGGAACTGCCCCGGCCACCGCATCCCGCGCGCTCAGCGAAATCGTTGCCTGCGGCGTAACATACCGGACGCCCGTGTCCGTGTACTCCGGCCCGTGAATCGCCAGCGCAATCTGAGGCGGCGTGCGATCGACAATAAAGCTGAATGTCTGCGGCTTCTCCGCATTCTCCACGCGATCCGTCGCGGCAAACTGGATGCTGTGCCGTCCCTGGCTCAGTGCATCGAACTGCAGCGGCTTCGTCCACGCCTGCTCCGCCCCACCATCGATGCTGAACTGGATCGCCTTTACCCCGGCGTCGGCATCCTGCGCGGTCAGCGAAAGAACCGCCCCCGATCCCACTACCGAGCCCGCGCGCGGTCCCGTGATGTGCAGTTCCGTCGTTGGCGGAGTCTTATCCAGCCGAAACGCGAACCTCTGCATCGGCTCCACGTTCCCCACGTGATCCACTGAGAAATACCGCAGCACATGATCGCCCGACTTCGTGAACGCGGGCCCTCCGGCGGGCAGCGGCTCAAACGCCCCGCCATCCAGCGACACCAGCGTCTCCGCAACCCCCGAAAGCCCATCGGACGCGGTCACTTGCAGCAGCGGATGCGGCCCCAGAATCAGCAGCCCGCCTTTCCTCACATGCGGATCCGCGCTGTAACTCAGCGTCGTCGATGGAGGCGTGCCGTCGGCAATCACCGGCACCCGCGCTATCCCAAACTGCAGCGTGTTCGGCCCCTGCTTCAGAACCACCGACGAGTGGTCGGACGCTCCCTTGCCCTTGTGCACCGTGCTCGCGCCCGTTCCCAGCCCGATGCTCATCCGGATCGGCACGCCGGCCGGCACATAGAACGTCCCATCCGGCGCGTGATAGAAGTGCTTCGTGAACGAAGGCGCTTTCGCTGCTGTCGCTCCGCTGCTGCTCGCGGCTTTCGCCGGAGCCGCAGCCGGCTGCTGTGTTTTGCCGGCAGCTGTCCCGGCCGAAGTCTGAGCACCGGCCGCCGCCACGCCCGCCAGCAGCACGACGGCGGCCAAGGGAAGGCTCACACGGGTTGAGAAGACTCGCCTGTTTCTCACCGGAGCACCTAACCGTTGATCACGAATTTCAGGTCTTTCGTGCTCTCGTTGCCCAGGTTGTCATCCGCGCGAATCAGCAGATCGTACTTGCCCGGCCGGTTCAGCGTCAGCGGAGTCTTGTACTCCTGCTCCTTGCCGCCGTCGATCCGGTAATAAATCTGCTGCACGCCCGACGCATTATCCGTCGCGCCCAGGAACAGGCTGGTGCCGGTGCGGTAAACCGGCAACCCTTCTGGCCCCGACGCCGTTGTCGGCGACAGGCTGAAGTTGGCGAAGATCTTCGGTGGCGTGTTGTCCGTGATCAGCACCAGCGCCTGGTCCGTCTCCCGGTTATTCACCCGATCCGTGCTCCAGTAGCGCAGCATCCGGCGTCCTTCCGTGGCAAAGCCGAAGGGAGCCGTGTACGTCGTCGGCTCAGCCGCGCCCACCGCCTGATACTGGATCTCCTTGACCCCCGAAAGGTCGTCCGTCGCCGACAACTCGATCCGTGTCGCCTGGGTAATGTAGATATCCGAGCGCTCCCGGTACGATGGGCCAGTGATCCGATACGAGGTCGTCGGCGCCGTGATGTCCATCGTGTACGGCAGGACGGAAATGTCGCTGATGTTCCCCAGCCGGTCCGTCGCCCGATACAGCAGCTTGGCGCTCCCCGACGTTGGCGGCAAATTGAACGGCTGCCCATACGACTCGAACGGCTGCTTCTCGAACTGATACGTGATCCCCTGCACGCCGATCTTGTTATCGTGTGCCGTCAGCTTCACCAGACTGCGTGCGGAAACATAACGCGTTCCATCCGGCGCAATATACTTGTCCCCGATCACATGCGCCTGCACCACCGGAGGCAGCCGGTCCAGATAAAAGTGCACGACATGCGCCGTCTCCTGGTTGCTCACGCGATCCACCGCGTAGTAGCTCAGCGTGTGCTCGCCATCCGGTAGCTTGCTCACTGAAACCTGTTCGTTGACCACCGGCGCGTAATCCTGATCGTCGAATCGTGCCATCACGCTGGCCACTCCGGAGAGCGCATCCGTGCTGGTGATCCGGAAATCCGCCTGGGTTGAAAGCACCTTGCCGATGGCATTGCCGGTAATCGCGTCCACCGTGTCCGGCGGCGTCAGATCCACGATGAACCGCATCGTCAGCGGCTTCTCCGCATAACCCACGTGATCCACCGCGTAATACCGCAGCGTTACCGGCTTCTCTTTGTCGAACACCAGCGCCGTCGCGTAGGGCTGCCACGCGTGATCGTCCAGCGAATAATACGTATGCGCCACGCCGGAGAGGTTATCCTGCGAAGCCAGAGCGCATTCCAGACCTTTGCCGTAGTACGTCGTGGATGCCACCACGGCCGTCGGCGCTCCCGTGCACGTTGCTGTCGTCACCGGCGGCGCGCCGTCCGTAAAGAACTCCAGATTCACCGTCTGCTTCGTTACGTAATTGAACCAGCGAATAAACTGCTTGCCCTGGATCTCCAGCGAGATGCCCTGCTTGTTGTAGTCGGCCGTCGTCTCGTTCGACTCCGGCGCAACCCGCTTCAGCAGAAACGACGGCGCATTCGGATCGGCCGAGGTCGCCAGCCGCACCCAGAAAGGCTTATCCATCGGCCAGTAAAGCCTGTTGGCCGCGGCGTCGACATATACCTTGTGCGGATGCGGCAGCAGCGGCGGCCCATCGGAGCCCCCGCTGGCGGAAGCCGCCTGGCCGGATTTCGAAGCTGACGTCGCTGCACTCGCCCCGGCTGTTCCCGCATGTTTCGCTGTGGCGTGGTGCGCCGGATGGACCGAAGCCGCCGGCTTTGCGCTGGGTTCGGCTGCCTTGTGGGTTTGGGCGCCGGCAATTGCGGCGAAGGATAGCGGGCACACCAATACGCACGCCACCAGCTGGGGAAACCGCGTGACCATGGGATTCTCCGTGACTGCCCGCGCCGTGGGGGGAATCGGGGGCGCGGAAAGCCCAAGGTTTGGCGAAAGCCGAAAACCAGTGGATTACTTTCGCATGATTAACTTCTGGGGGACGTCCGGGTGATTATAAACGGAGGTCTTTTTTTTGCGCAATTGGGAAAATGCCCGCCATCGCCTGGAAATTTGCACTTCTGGCTGATGACCGGAACAGAACGGGATCGGCTACCGCCGCCGCGTCCCGCTGGCATTCGCCGTCTGCGCCGCTGTTGTCGAGGTTGAACCAGCCGGCAGCGGCCGTGTCGGGCCCGACCGCACCGTCAGCACCACTCCCGCCGCCACGCACATCACGCCAATCCAGCGCTGCCACGGCACTCGCTCGCGCAGTAAAATGCGCGCCGCAATCGTATCCAGCACAAATCCCAGCGCCGTCGCCGGTACCGCCACGCTCAGCTGCGCCACCGACAGCAGCCCCAGCAGCGCGAAAAACGAGGACGCATAACACAGCCATCCCAGAATCACCAGCCGCTGCCGGATGATCGCCCGAATCACCCCCGTCGGCCGGAAATTCGTCAGCTCCCCGCCCCGGGACATCCCTTTCGCGCACAGCACATCCCCCGACGAGCTCGCCACGACCGTAAACAGGATCAGGAGCCACTTGGTCACCGCGGTATATCCTCCGGCCCCTTCGTATTCGTCGGCGTCCGCGCCACCAGCACGATCCCGCAAAAGATCAACAGCACGCCCATCCACCGCGCCAGCGCCACATGCTCCCCCAGAATGAACTCCCCCAGCAGAGTCGTCACAATGTACGAGGAAGCCGTGCATGGCACAACGAAACTCAAATCGGCCCAGCTGAACAGCGAAAGCTGCGACAGCGTGTACAGCGACGTCAGCATCACGCCGGGTATCAGAAACGGATTTCCAAGCAGGCGCTCCACGTAATGCGCCAGCGCCACATGCCCCAGCGACGGCATGTGTTCCATCGCTTCGGCCAGCAGCAAATTGCCGAAACTGTTTGCCACGACCGCAACAAAGATGAAGATCGCGGTCTTCCTGCCTCGACTGATTGGACCGCGGGAGCCGGCGTCAGCTTGCATCAGTCTCCTATGAACGCATTTTCTTCTCTCGCGTTGCTGTCCCTTCATTCTCTCTTCCCCCGGCCCCGACCGCCGCGCCTCTCCGGAATTTTCTGCATCTCACTCCTTCTGAGGCTCTTCTGCCGAGCCGAATTTGGGAAGGACCTTCGGCTGCCGGCTCTTTTCACCGATTTTTGCCGGAAGCGCCTCGAAATTTCCCCGGCGGGAAGCCGATAATTTGCTTATGTCGCACGAGGCTCTCATCCCGGGGAAAATGGTTTATACCGTCCCCGTCCGTCCCAGCGACATGCTGCGCACCATCCAGTTCACGCAGTTCTTTCGCCACTATCGCGGAACCCCTTTCGCCGTCCGCACTCAGGATGGCTGGTCCTGGCTCTCGGCTGCCGCGCGGCCACCCGTCTTCACCGCCACCTTCTCCAGCCGCGATCGCCTCGACGCTGTCGTGGGCGATGCCGCCGAATCCAGCCTCGCCCGTGCCTTCCTCGATGGCGATCTCGACATCCAGGGCGATTTCTCCACCCTGCTCTCCGTTGCCGAATACACCCTGCGCCACTCCGAAGGACTCAACGGAACCCTCGTCCACGCCCTCGGCCGCTTCAGCCTCGACCTTTCACGCCGCCTCCGCCCGGCCCGCAAATCCGCCGCGCCCAACTGGCGCACCGCCCCCTGCCCGCTGGACCTGCCCGTTAGCTTCTTTGAACCCTGGCTCGGATCCCTCCTCAGCCACGCATGTGCCTCCTTCGGCTCGGGCCACGCCGATGCCGAAGCGGGCGCCTGCCCCGATCCGGAATCCCCCAGCTTTACTCCTGCGGAGTTCACCCGCGCGCAGTTGATCTCCCTGGACCGCGTTTGCCGCGCGCTCCATATCCAGCCCGGCGATCGCCTCCTTGACATGGCCTGCGGATGGGGCGCTCTCGCCCTGCGCGCTGCCCAGGCATGGGAGGCCGATGCTCTCGGCATCGCCTCCTGCGAAGTTCAGGCCGACGCCGCCCGCGAACGCATCCTCGCCGCAGCCCGCTCCGGCAGGGAATCCATGGTGCTCACCCGCCGCTGTTCAGCCGCCGCCCGTGACCTGCGCTCCTCGCCCTTCCGCTCCGAGATCTTCGACAAGATCACCGACATCTCTCTCTTCGAGCAGGTTCCCTCGGCCGACCTTCCCGAGTACTTCACCTCCATGGCCTCCATGCTCGTTCCCGGAGGCCTGCTCCTTATCGATCGAATTACCCGCTCCGCCGGGCACCACTCGCCCAAAGTCGTACCCCTCCGCGGCGAGCTCTCCTTCGAGCCCCTCTCCCGTGAAATCGAAGCGGCCGAATCCGCCGGATTCGAGCTCATCGCCGTCGAATCGCTCCAGTCCGACTTCGACCTCACCGTCCGACTCTGGATTCGCAGCCTCCGCCGCATCTCCCGGCGCGACCTCGCCCCCGAGGTCGAACGCGCCTACCGCGCCTGGCTGCTCTGGCTGGTGGAAACCGCAGCGAACCTGCAGGCCGCCGGCCTCCATGCCCACCGCCTGCTGCTCCGCCGCGCCCGCTGATCGGTTCATTCCGCCCTAATCCATCTCCGCGGGCAGAAACAAGGTGAATACCGTCCCGTGCCGATCCGTCCGCTGACCGCTGCAAACCGTCAGCCGCCCCTGGTGCCGGCTCACAATCTCCGCCGAGATCCACA
>JAJZJJ010000035.1 GCA_021810175.1 Acidobacteriota bacterium
CGGTGGTGCTCCCGGAGCCGCGCCGCTGCCCGGCGATCCGCTTCGCCCCACCCCATAGCCGGCCGACATCCCGCTCCGTGAGAAGATATTCCTTCTCACGGAGCGACTACCTCTGACGACTGCGGCCTCCCAATCCGTTCTGCTTTGGTTTCGGCTCGACTTGCGGCTCGGCGACAACGCCGCTCTTGCCGCCGCTCTCGCTACGGGCCTTCCCGTGATTCCCATCTTCCTCTGGGATTCCGAACACGACAACGCCATCGCACCCGGCGCCGCTTCCCGCTGGTGGCTGCATCATTCGCTGCTTCGCCTGGTCCAGTCCCTCCAGGCTCACGGATCCCGGCTCATCGTCCGCCGCGGCCCTTCCGCCCTCACACTCGCCGCTCTGGCCCGCGAAACCGAATCCGCACGCATCTTCTGCAACCGGGTCGTCAACCCAACGGCCCCCAGCGACACCAGCCTCGCCGGCCGGCTCCGCGCGGAGGGAATTTCCCTCGAAACCTGCACACCCAGCCTCCTCTTCGAGCCTGGCTCCATACGCAACACCTCCGGCGGCCCATTCCAGGTCTTTACTCCCTTTTGGCGTGCCTGCCTCAATCAGCGTGCCTCCATCCCCGCGCCGCTCGACGCTCCGCAGCATATTCCTCCGTCCCCGTCCTGGCCGCGTTCGCTCACCGTCGCAGACCTCGATCTGGAGCCTCGCATCGACTGGGCTGCCGGCATTCGCGCCGCCTGGTCCCCCGGAGAAGCCGCCGCGCTTTCCCGACTGCAATCCTTCCGGCCCTCCCTCACCGAATACGCCACCGAGCGCGATCGTCCCGATCACGAAGGCAGTTCACGCCTCTCGCCCCATCTCCACTTCGGCGAAGTTAGCCCCGCCCGCATCTGGCATTCGCTCGCCGGGTGCCCTGGCGCCGAGCCATACCTCCGCCAGCTTGCCTGGCGCGAGTTCGCCCATCACCTCCTCAGCGAATATCCGCACACTCTCCAGCAGCCGTTCCAGCCGCAATTCCGTCACTTCCCCTGGCGTAGAAATCGGCGTCTCCTTCGCGCCTGGCAAAAGGGACGCACCGGCTATCCCATCGTGGATGCCGCCATGCGCGAGCTCTGGACCACCGGCTGGATGCACAATCGCGCCCGCATGATCGTCGCATCATTTCTGGTCAAGCACCTGCTCATTCCATGGCAGGATGGCGCTGCCTGGTTCCTCGACACGCTCGTCGACGCCGACCTCGCCAACAACACCATGGGCTGGCAGTGGGTCGCCGGCTGCGGGGTCGATGCCGCACCCTATTTCCGGATCTTCAATCCTGTGCTGCAGGGAGAAAAATTCGATCCTCAGGGCGACTACGTCCGCCGCTGGCTTCCCGAATTAGGTGCGCTTCCGGCTGAACACATTCACCAGCCATGGAACGCGCCCCCGCTGGTTCGGACAGCAGCCGGCGTGCACCTGGACTCGAACTGGCCGCTCCCGATCGTCGATCACGCGCAAGCCCGCGCCGCTGCCCTCGCTGCCTTGTCTGAGATGAAAGCCGCTGCCCGATAAGTCCGTTTCAGCGCCGCGCCTTGGCCTTCAGCCGGTCCACCACAAACCGCGGCACCAGACCGTCCACAGAGCCGCCCAGCTCAAATACCTCTTTCACCAGCCGCGAGCTCACAAATGAATACTGCGCGTCCGGCATCAGAAAGATTGTCTCCACGTCCGGAGACAGCCGCCGATTCATCAGCGCCATCTGAAATTCGTATTCGTAATCGCTGATCGCACGAATCCCGCGCACCACGGCATGGGCGCGCTGTTCCCGGGCAAAGTCCACCAGCAGGCCGTCGAACGTCGAAACAGATACGTTCTCGAACGCAGCCGTGCCTTCCGTCAGCATGCCCACCCGCTCCTCCACCGAAAACAGCGGACTCTTCGCTGAATTGCGCAGAATCGCCACCACCAGGTGGTCGAAGATCTTCGAGGCACGGGCAATCAAATCCAGATGACCGTTGGTCAGCGGATCGAAGCTGCCCGGATAAATGGCCTTTACGGTATTCACGCAGTTGAATTCTACCCGGTTTCCAGGCGCTAAGACGCCAGTCGCGAACACTGCGCACCGGCACAACCACCATCCCGATCAGCCGGCTGGCTTCTCTGCCGTTTTTGCGGCCAATGGAGAGGGCTCCAGTTTGCGCGCCGGACCCGTCGACTCGCGCACAATCAGCTCCGGCTCCATCACAATTTCCGCCGGCCAATCCTGCTCCGGATTGGCAATCCGCTCCAGCAGCACCTGCGCCGCCTTCAACCCCATCTCCCGCAGCGGCTGCTTCACCGTCGTCAGGCTCGGCCGGGCAAAGGCGGCTGTGATAATGTCGTCGAAACCCACCACCGAGATATCTCCCGGAACCTCCAGCCCCACATCGCAAATCGCCCGCACCGCGCCGATCGCTGAGATGTCGTTGAAGCAGAAGACAGCCGTGAAATCCCGCCGATTCGCCAGCAGCCGTTTCATCTCTTCATATCCGGCCAGTGGCGACTGCCCCGCTTCGTGCAGTTCCATGCACAACTCCGGCGCCACTTCGATCCCCATCTCAGCCGCGACATTCACAATGCTCTTCCACCGGTACTTTGCATCCGTAATGCCGTGCGCGCCCTTCATAAACGCGATCCGCTGGTGCCCCAGATCGCGCAGATGGTTCAATGCCAGCCGCGCCGCCTGATCGTGGTCAATCACCACATTCGTCACGCCCTGTCCCGCATTGTGCGAAGAAACCGCCACCGTCGGCACCGATACATGAACTTCCGCAGGAGTATCCAGCAGCAGCAGTCCGTCCACCGCACGCTCCATCAGCCGTCTGGAATACTCATCCACCAGTTCGCGGCGTCGATAATGGCTCGCAGTGACGTAGAAATAATGGGATTTCAGCAGGTGCTTCTCGATGGCGTTCATCACCACCGGAAAATATCCGTCGCTCAGATCCGGCACAATCACGCCCACGGACATGCTGCGGCTGTTGCGCAGCGACCGCGCAAAGTAATTCGGCCGATAGTGAAACTTCCTCGCCGCTTCCAGCACCCGCTCCCGCGTATGCTGCGGAATCGACCGCCCCGCCGGCGAGTTATTCAGGACCAGCGATACCGTCGTCTGCGAGAGCTCAAGGTATTGAGCCAGCTGCTTCAGGTTCAGCGTCCGTCGCTCCGGCGCCGATCGCCCGCCAGCTCCGTCCTGGGTGCGGCTCGATGGAATCGCGGCTTCCTTCTTCCCCTGGATCATTCTGTTCCGGAAGCCCCGCTTCCCCAAAAGTCGATGTCGGCAGGCTTCACGTTCATTACAGGAACAATATCAGAGTCGGCCTCGGTCATGCTTCTTCCCATTCTCCGAAAACATCGCCGAGCGCCCCGCAAATCTCGCCCAGCGTCGCATATGCCCGCACGCAGTCAAGAATGTACGGCATCGTGTTCGCCGCCGAAAGCCGCCCTGCCGCGCCCTCCGGCTCCTGCTCCGCCGCTTTCCGGAGCGCCTCCAGCGAGCGCCTCACCGCATCCCCGGAACGCTGCGCTCTCAGCTTCTTCAGCTTGGCCGTCTGCGCCTCGCGCACGCTCTCCCCGATATACAGAATCTCCGGCGGCGGCTCGTCGATCGCGTACCGGTTCACCCCCACGATGATCTTCTCGCCCGCCTCCACTGCCCGCTGATACGCATAGCTCGCTTCGGCAATCTCCTTCTGCGGATACCCGGCTTCAATCGCCTTCACCATCCCGCCCATCGCGTCCAGCTTTTCAAAATACCTGTGCGCGCCCTGCTCCATATCGAGCGTCAGCTTTTCCACGAAGTAAGACCCGCCCAGAGGATCCACCGCCTCCGTCACTCCGGATTCATGCGCCAGAATCTGCTGCGTGCGCAGAGCGATGCGCGCCGCATCCTCTGTCGGCAGCGCCAGGGCTTCGTCGTAGGCGTCCGTATGCAATGACTGCGTGCCCCCCATCACCGCCGCCAGCGCCTGCAATGCCACCCGCGCGATATTGTTCATCGGCTGCTGTGCCGTGAGCGAGACGCCCGCCGTCTGCGTGTGAAACCGCATCCATGCCGATCGCGCCTTCTTTGCTCCAAATCGCTCCGTCATCGTGCGGTACCATACCTTCCGTGCCGCCCGGTACTTCGCGATCTCCTCGAAGAAATCGTTGTGCGCGTTGAAAAAGAAACTTAGCCGCGGAGCAAAATCGTCCACCGCCAGGCCGCGCCGCAGCGCCCACTCCACATATTCCACGCCGTCGTAGAGCGTGAATGCCAGCTCCTGCAGCGCCGTCGATCCCGCCTCGCGAATGTGATACCCCGAAATCGAGATCGGATTGAACCTCGGCGTTTCCCGCGCTCCGAACTCCAGCGTATCCACCACCAGCCGCATCGATGGCTTCGGCGGATACACATACTCCTTCTGCGCGATGTACTCCTTCAGAATGTCATTCTGCAGAGTCCCCGAGAGCTTCGCCCAGTCCGCCCCCTGCCGCTCCCCCACCACCAGATACATCGCCCACAGCACCGCCGCCGGCGAGTTGATGGTCATCGAAACCGTCGTCGTATCCAGCCGGATCCCGGCGAACAGCGTCTCCATATCCTCCAGCGAATCGATGGCCACGCCGCACTTGCCCACTTCGCCTTCGCTGCGCGCGTCGTCCGAATCGCATCCCATCAGCGTCGGCAGATCGAAGGCCACCGAAAGCCCGCCCGCTCCCCCGGCCAGCAGATATTTGTAACGCTCATTGGTCTCTTCTGCCGACGCGAATCCGGAAAACTGCCGCATCGTCCACAGCCGCCCGCCATATCCCGTCGAATGGATGCCCCGCGTGTACGGTGGCTCGCCCGCTTCGCCCAGGTACGCCGCCCGATTCTCCACCCAGTCCTCCGGCAGATCGGCCTCCGTATACAGCCTTCGCACCGCAGCTCCGGAGATCGTTGTGAATCGCGCGTTCCCCTGCTCGTCCAGATTCACTCCGGTCGCCGCGCCCACAGTCTGTTCCGGAGCTTTGCGCAGCGCCGGCCGCAGGGTCTCCTCCTCCCAGCGCAGCTCCGCCGCGGATGGATGCCGCCCCTCTGCCGCCTCGTGCACCGCGGAATCGCTCGGTCTGACGTCTTTATCCGGCATTGCCACGCCTCTCCAAACGTTCCAGCATAGGAGAGCGCCCCCTCGCCCGGCAAATTTCTGCTCCCGGCCCTCCCGATCCCGCGCCACGCTTCGAACGGAAATCGTACCCCGAGGTCCCGCGCAATCTGGGTTCCGGTCTCTGAACCACCTTCAGCGATCAACCTTTCATCCCATGCCCCACGCTGTCCATCCCGTCAATTCAAACTGAACGAAGTGCAGCCGCCCGCCCTTGATGCGCTTCTTGTCATCTTCTGTTCATAATCCATTCACAACACTGCGAAACAACTGAGGCAGCCCCTTTCTGTATCCAAATCTGTCGATCGGGAGAAGTCGATGCCCGCCACTGGCAAAATCGCCACCGGAATCCTTGTCGCCGTTATAGCCCTGCCCGCCTTCGGCCGCGCCGCCTCCACCCACCTCCCTGCGGAATCCCCCCGTGCGCTCGTCCGCGACGTTATCTATAACGAGCTGCATGACCGCGAACGCGACAGCCACTGGGAATATCTCAGCCATCGCATCACCTCGGACCAAAACGTCGTCCGGGAGCAGATCGAAACCACCAAAGGCCCCGTCTTCCGCATCCTCGAGCGCAACGGCGCGCCCCTCAGTGCAGCCCAGCAAAAACAGGAAGACCTGCGCCTCGCAGCCTACATTCACGACCCCAGCGCCGTCAGCCGCATCCTCCAGGATCACCTCGCCGACGAATCCCGCCTGGCCAACATCATGCGGCTGCTGCCCCAGGCCTTCACTTACCGCTACGACGGCCCTCCTTCCGGTGACATCGTGCGGCTTTCCTTCAAACCCGATCCCTCCTACACGCCTTCCACCTACGAGGCGCGCATCGTCCACGCCCTCGCCGGGACGCTCACCGTCAATCTGCGCTACCGGCGCATGGTGGAGATGCGCGGCGTCCTCATTCAGCGGGTCGATTTCGGCTTCGGCATCCTGGGTCATGTGGATCAGGGCGGCACTTTCGAGATCCACCGCCTCCAGGTGAGCCCGCGTCACTGGAAGACTGACCTGGTCGACGTCCATGTACAGGGCCGCATTCTCATGCTCAAGACCGTCAGCAAGGATGAGCGCGAGGTCCGCTCCGACTTCCGTCCGGTCCCGCTCAACCTCTCGCTCGCCGAGGCCAAAAACATGCTCCTCGATATCAACAGTCAGGATGTCCAGGCCCAGCTCGCCTCCGACAGTGGTACACCGGCGCCGCTGCATACGGCGCGTTAGCTGGCTTTCGCCAATACCCATCGTCCTTCAGCCGGGGAGCCCATGTTGGGATGACGAATTCGCCCGCAATCGAAACAAAGGGCCGCGTGCAATTCTGCACGCGGCCCTGGAAAGAATCCGATTCAGCGTTCCTCTCGGAACTTTATCCGGCCATCACTTCGCCGGATGCTTGCTTTTGCCGTTCTCGAATTTCGGAACGTTCGACGTCAGTGTGCGCGACAGAAATTCCCGCAGGATATTCTCCCCCGCTCCCGCCGCCGCAATCACCCCTGCATCCCGGAACGTGATGCTGTACGTGCGGTCCTGCGGCGCGTGATAGGCATTCGAGATGCCCGCCGCCAAAAAATCCCCCAGCAGCGAGGCATAGGCAACCTGCTGCTTGCCATTGTCGCCGCGCGTCATCACGGATTCCTTCAGCGCATAGCCCAGCCGCGTCATCACGCTCCCCGATCCGCGGTAGAAATACCTGGGATCCTGATGGAACGCCGAGGCCAGCACCGCATTCCCCAGAAAATTGGCCACAAATGCGTCCGTGTAGGATGAGCCGAACCTCTTCGCGTATCCCTCGATTCCAGTGCCATATCCCGGATAGGTATTGTTCGCCTGCTCCATCCCGGCCACTGCCGCTTCCGCCGTGATCGTGAATGGATCGAAGATCGAACGCATCATCAGGCGATACTTCAGTTTGGTGGTCAGGGGCGCCGCGTTCCACACGTAGCTCGTATAGAAGTTCGGAACAATGGCCAGAACCCGCTGCTTTTCCTCCTCGTGTACCTGCGCCGTCGCGATCTCCACCGGATTCGCCGTCACCTGTACCGTCGAGTTGAACTTCGGCAGCGGGATCGCCGTAATCGGCAGCTTGTACGCCTCGCCTTCCCCCAGCGGCACCGTCATCGGAGCAACAGGTTCCATCCCCGGCGCACGCACTGTCACCGTATACGTCTCGGCCGCCAGCCCTGCGAAGGTGAAGGCTCCGCTGTTGTCCACCGCCATGGTGCGATGCACCGGAGGATTCTTTCCCCTCAGCGTCACCTCCGCCCCTGCAACCGGCGCGCCTGTCGTATCCAGAACCTTCCCGGAAAGAGATCCGCCGTATTTTCCGTTGGGCTGGGGCGCATCCGGTAAGGGTGCGTCTGTGGCGCTCGACATTGCTGCCGCGGGTCGAACAAAGACCGTCAACAAAGGGACGGCACAAAGGCAAATCATGGCGATCTGCCTCAAATGAAACGCCTCAAAATAATTCCGGCGGAGAAACGGCCCTGGGCCGTTCCAGCTACGGCAATAGTTCATAGGGTAAGCCTATCCATTTAGACGTACTTGACGGACCAGCCTTGTTCCCTCTTGCAAAGAGTTCATCCGGCCATCAGATTAGATCGCGCCGCTCCGCAGAGATTGCCTCTGCAACGCCCGAGTGTTTCGGATGCGCCGCTTTCTGTTGGATGCACCACGCTCATGCTTCGGTTCCGCTTGTCGCCTCACCGGAGCAATCCACTTCGCACCCGAGACACTCCTTCCCCATATCCATCCATCGGCATCCCGTTCAACAGGAGTCTGTTAGACGAATTCCCTCTCCCGGAGTGAGCCGCAAAAAACCTCGGCCCATATTTTCTACGTCGTCTCTGACGTTCCGCCCCATCCCGCCGCCGATTTCGGTGACAAAATGGAAAAGTCGCCGCCACCCCACTCATCCGCATCAAAATCGCGGGTCGCGCCTGGTAGAAACCTTGATCGAAGAACCTCTCCCTCACCCCACGCCTGCGCCGCGAACCAACTGGGCCGGCAATCACGCCTATTCCGCCGCTGCCTTCCTCCAGCCTCGATCCCTGGAAGAATTGCAGACCGCCGTGCGCGGATCCAGCCGCCTGAAAGTCCTTGGCTCCCGCCACTCCTTCAATGGCATCGCCGATACCGACGGTCTGCAGCTCTCGCTCGCCGGATTCAATTCCATCCAGATCGATCCCACCAGCCAAACCGTAACCGTCGGGGCAGCAATTTGCTACGGCGATCTCGCCCCTGTCCTCGAAGCTCACGGCTTTGCCCTGCACAACCTCGCCTCGCTGCCCCACATCTCCATAGCCGGAGCCGTCGCCACCGCCACTCACGGTTCCGGCATGCGCAACGGCAATCTGGCCACCGCCGTCTCCGCTCTCGAATTTGTCACCGCCTCGGGCGAGCTCATCCGCCTCTCCCGCCTCTCCGATCCCGATGCCTTTCCCGCATCCGCTGTCAGCCTCGGAGCCCTCGGCGTCGTCACCAGCCTCACGCTGGACCTCCAGCCCACCTATCGCATCGCGCAGAGCGTTTTCGTCGACCTGCCTTTCACCGCTCTGGAGCACCACCTCCACGCAATTTTCGCCAGCGGCTACAGCGTCAGTCTCTTCACTGACTGGCAAAGCAGCCGCGCCACCCAGCTCTGGATCAAGCGCCGCCTCGGCTCCTCGCCCCTCCCCGATCTCGGTTCTGACTTCTACGGCGCTCGCCCCGCCACGGAGCACACGCACCCCATCCCTGGCCACGACTCCGATGCCTGCACGCGGCAGCTCGGCCTTCCCGGCCCATGGCTGGAACGCCTCCCCCATTTCCGCATGGAGTTCACGCCCTCCAGCGGCCAGGAGCTGCAATCCGAATATTTTGTCCCTCTGGACTGCGGCTATGCCGCCATTCGCGCCCTCGAAGCGCTCCGCGACCGCATCGCGCCGCTGCTTCTGGTCTCCGAGCTCCGCACGGTCGCCGCCGATAACCTCTGGCTCAGCATGGCGTATCAGCAGCCTTCACTGGCCCTGCACTTCACCTGGAAGCCCAGCTGGCCAGCGGTCCGCGCGCTCCTCCCCGAGATCGAGAAGCGCCTCCGCCCCTTCCAGGCTCGCCCGCACTGGGGCAAGCTCTTTGCCACACATCCCACCGAGTTTCGCGCGCTCTATCCGCGCCTGCCCGATTTCCTCGCTCTGGCAGCCCGCTACGATCCGGACGGTAAATTCCGCAACCGCTTCCTCGAAGAGTCCGTGTTCCGCGCCGGATGAGCTTCCACCCTGCGCGACTCGGCTGAATCAGCTCGACCAGCTCCGCCCCCTAGAACGGGATATCCCTCAAAACGGGATATCGTCGTCGGTGATCTCCGCCGACTGCGCCAGTTCGTCCGCCTGCGAAGGCCGCTGATCGTACGTCGACGAGGAGTTGCTCCGCGAATAGCCGCCACCGCCGCCAGCCTCTTCGCCGCGTCCCGAAAGCAGTACCATCTCGTTCACCAGAATTTCAGTCTTGTAGCGCTTCTGGTTGGTCTCTTTATCGTCCCAGGAACGAGTCTGCAGCTTGCCCTCGACATAGAGCTTCGTCCCCTTCTTCACATAATCCCGGACGATCTCCGCCGTGCGCTGGAACGCCACCAGATTGTGCCACTCCGTCCGGTCCGTCCAGTTCCCCGCCTGATCCTTGCTCCGGTCTGTCGTCGCCAGCGAAAACGTGGCCACTGCTGTGCCGCTTCCCGCAAACCGAATCTCCGGATCCTTTCCCACATTTCCAATCAGAATCACCTTATTAACGCTGCGCGCCATCGATCTCCCTCCCTCTCTTCTCCGTGCAAATATGCCGTCCCGCGTGCCAGTCCGGGGGCCTGTCTGTCAGCCTGGCGAACCTATGGCCCCATTCGCTGGCCGAACGGCGAAATCAGCCAGGAACAGCTCCTCGCTTTGATTTCCTTCAGTTCTCTGGCAGAAGTATATTCGAGTGCCCCGGATTCCGCTCAGCATCCTCGACCGGCCATCGCATTTCCGCACGTGATCCCGTCATCTTTCACCCATGCGGCTTCCGAATGGCAGCCAGTCCGAGTCCCGCGCCTCCCAGCTTTTCCCACTCGCTGCGCCAGTTGGAACCCCTGGCAACCGCCTGCCGCGTGGAACCATAAGCACGCCTTATCGCGGATAACGATTATGAAGTTCCATACGAGATTTCCCGACGGTAACGTCGAGCTATGAGAGAGCAGACGTTCGTCATTGTCGGAGGTGGGGCCAGTGGCACGCTGACGGCGTACCATCTGGCACGTTGCACGCAGCGGACGAAGATCGTTCTGGTCGAGCCAGAGGCGCGGCCAGGACTGGGAGTGGCGTATTCGACGGGAAGCCTGCTGCATTTGCTGAATGTGCCGGCGGGCAAGATGAGCGCGCTGCCGGAGGAGCCGGGGCATTTTCTGGCGTGGCTGCGGCGGCATCACGACCCGGCGGCGAAGCAGCGGGACTTTGCACCGCGCGCGGTGTTTGGACGGTACATCCAGTCGCTGCTGGCGGAGACGCCGGGGATCGAGCATATTCGAGCCGAGGCGGTGGACTGCCGGGTGGAAGGCGAGCGCGCGGTGGTGACGCTGAGCGACGGGCGTCGGCTGACGGCCGACGCGGTGGTGCTGGCGACGGGAAATTTCGATCCGGCGCCACTGCGGGGCGTGGAAGAGGAGGCCATCCGGAGCGGGGCGTATCGGCACTCGGCGTGGGATCGCGGGACGTATGCCGGCCTGGAGGCGGACGCGCCGGTGGCGCTGATCGGCACAGGGCTGACGGCGGTGGATGTGGTGCTGCAGCTGCGGGAGATGGGACACCGCGGCAGGATTACCGCCATTTCGCGGCATGGGATCTTTCCGAATCGACATGCCGACTATGCGCCAATGGAACGGTGCGCGATTGCGGGGCCGGCTCCGAAGACCGCGCGGGAGCTGCTGCGCGGAGTGCATCAGGCGCTTCGCGGCGGCCATCCGTGGCGGGCAGTGGTGGACAGCCTGCGGGGGCGCACAAACGAGTTGTGGCTGGCGCTGCCGGTGCAGGAGCAGCGGCGCTTCCGGAGGCACCTGCAGCGGCGATGGGATGTGGTGCGGCACCGGATGGCGCCGCGTATTGCGGAGACTCTGGATGCGGAACTGAGCGCCGGCACGCTCACGATCCTGAAAGGCAGTGTGGAAGCCGTCCGCCGGGATGGAACGGGCGCGGTGGTGCGCGCGCGGAGTCACGACGGGGAACGGTTTGAGGTGCGGGCGGAGCGGGTGATCAATTGCACCGGGCCGGCGATGGACTACCGGCGCGTGGGATCGGCGCTGCTGAACAGCCTGTTTGCGCAGGGATTGATTACCCCGGGTCCGCTGGGCGGCGGCCTGTGGAGCGACGAGCACGGAGCGCTGCGGGCGAACAACGGCCGCCATTCCCGGGTCCTGTTCAACATTGGGCCGGGGCGGCAGGGGACGCTGCTGGAGTCCATTGCGATTCCGGAACTGCGAGTGCAGGCTCAGGCGCTGGCGGAGCATCTGGCGGCCAGGCAGCCGGCGGTAACGGAGATGCAGGTGCAGGATCCGCCGAAGACCTTCCGGCTGCGCTGCGTGGCCGAACAGTCCGCCTAAGTCGTGGCGATGGGGCGAATGGCCGGACGAGGTTCGGCCATCTGCCACAGCCGCGGTTACAGTGGCGGCACGGCGGCGCGGTTCGGCGCTCCGCAGATTCTAGCCCCGCGCCCGGATCGCCGGATTGCGAAAGCACGATGGACGCCGCGCGACGTATCATCGCTGTGGATGGAGAATTTTCGACTCAAAGTTTTTCGCGTGGTGGCAAGTCATCTGA
>JAJZJJ010000036.1 GCA_021810175.1 Acidobacteriota bacterium
TTCTTCGACGTCGTCTTCTTCAATCATGAAGCTCATGTTGATTTCAGATGCACCCTGGGAAATCATGCGCAGGTTGACGTGCCTGACTGCGGAGAAGACGCGGCCGGCGATGCCGTTGTGTCCGCGGATGTCTTCGCCGACGAGGCAGACGAGAGCCTTTTTGCCTTCGTACTTGACGTCGGCGATCTGGCTGAGATCGGCGGCGATTTCAGGAAGGCGCTCGTTGGAGTCGACGGTGAGCGAGACGCTGACCTCTGAGGTAGAGACCATGTCGACGGCGCACTTGTGCTTGTCGAAGATTTCAAAGACGGCCTTGAGGTAGCCGTGGGACATGAGCATGCGTCCGGCGACGACGTCGATGATGGTGAGCCGTTTTTTAACGGCGATGGACTTGAAGGGGCTGCGGCAGTGGGGCGCGACGGCGGTGATGCGGGTGCCTTCGTTTGCGGGATTGTGCGAATTGAGCACCAGCACAGGTATGTTCTTTTTGACGGCGGGAAGAATGGTGGCCGGATGCAGGACTTTTGCGCCGAAGTAGGCGAGTTCGGCGGCTTCTTCAAAGCTGATGGACTTGACGCGGAGGGCGTCGGGGCAGACGCGGGGATCCGCGGTCATAATGCCGTTGACGTCGGTCCAGATTTCGATGGCGTCAGCCTCCAGGCCGCCGCCGACGAGTGCCGCGGTGAAGTCAGAACCGCCGCGGCCGAGCGTGGTGGTTGCGCCTTGCAGCGTGGAGCCGA
Source organism: Acidobacteriota bacterium (assembly GCA_021810175.1). The sequence continues at coordinate 741 of JAJZJJ010000036.1, forward strand.
TGAAGCCGCCCATGACGCAGACCTTGGCTTGCCGGGCTAGCGGGAGGACGTGCTCGTGGAGGCGCTGTTCGATGTGCTCGTCCTGCGGGATGGCGCGGCCGTACTGGGCGTCTGTGACGATACACTGGCGGGCATCGATGTGGGCTGCGTCCAGTCCGCGATCGGCGAAGGCGGCCGTGACGATGCGGCTGGAGATGCGCTCGCCGTAGGAGACGACCATGTCACTGATGCGGGGCGTGAGCTCTCCGACAGCGGCGAGGCCGCGGAGGATTTCGTCGAGAGCGACGAATTCAGCGTCGATGGCGTGATGGATTTGGGAGGATGCCGGGGATGAAGTGACCAGTCGGCCCGCGGTTTCGAGGTGCCGGTTGCGGAGCCGGCCGGTAATGGCGAGGGCTCCGTTGCGGTCGCCGCGCCCGGCCGCGGCAGCGGCGGCGAGGAGCTGGTCCGTCACCCTGGCCATGGCGCTGACGACGACGATGGGCTGAAGGCCGCGCTCGACGCGTCCGCGGACGATGGATGCGGTGCGGTCGATGGCGACGTCATCCTGGACGGAGGTGCCGCCGAATTTCATGACGACAAGGGGCTTCATGCCGGGACCGCCGAGGGCGCGAGTTTACCGATGGAAACGAGCAGCTCTGCGTTGAGCAGGGCCGCACCGGCGGCGCCACGAATGGTGTTGTGGGAGAGGACAGTGAACTTCCAGTCGAGCAGGGAGCAGGGGCGCAGGCGGCCGACGCTGGCAGCCATACCGCCACCGCGCATGCGATCGAGGCGAGGCTGGGGACGGTCTTCGGCGTCGAGGAATTCGACGGGCTGGGCGGGAGCGGTGGGGAGATCCTTGCCGGCGAGAGGGGTGAACTGAGCCCATGCGGCGAGGATTTCTTCGCGGGAGGCTTTGCGGCGGAGCTTGATGCTGACGCTTTCCGTGTGGCCGTCTTCGACTGGGACGCGGTTGCAGTGCGCGGCGATGCGGGCGTCGAGAGGCTGGACGAGATTGCCCTGGAGGCTGCCGAGCAGGCGGAGGGTTTCCTCCTGGAGCTTTTCCTCCTCGTTTTTGATGAAGGGGACGACGTTGCCGAGGATGTCCATGGAAGGCACGCCTGGGTAGCCCGCGCCGCTGATGGCCTGCATGGTGCTGACGAAGACGCTTTCGATGCCGAAGCGTTCCTGGAGCGGCTTGAGGGCGAGGACGAGCCCAATGGCCGAGCAATTGGGATTGGTGACGATATAGCCGCCGGAGTTTTTACGCCACTGCTGGTGCTCGAGGATGGCGAGGTGGTCGGCGTTGACCTCGGGGATGACGAGGGGCACGTCAGCCTGCATGCGGAAGGCGCTGGAGTTGGAGATGACGGCGCATCCGGCCTGAGCAAAACGGGGCTCCAGCTCGCGGGCGATGTCAGAATCGAGCGCGGCGAAGATGATTTGGGGCGCGCCTTCGGGCTGGGCGGGTGAGATTTCCATTTCGGCGATGTGGGCCGGGATGGGGGTGTCGAGCTTCCAGCGGACAGCTTCGCCATAGCGTTTTCCGCTGGAGCGGTCGCTGGCCGCGAGCCACGTGACCTCGAACCACGGGTGGTGTTCGAGGAGCTGAATGAAGCGCTGGCCGACCATACCGGTCGCGCCGAGGATGCCGATTTTCTGCCGAGTCAATGTACTGAGCCGCCTCAGGAGCAAATTTGATCCAGTCGATGGTCCGGAGCGACGTGGCTGTGCGGAATCGAAAGGATTTTCTGTGTCTCTCTAGTGTAATGGGGGAGGGCGCAGAAGACGCGGACTTTTCCGCGAACGGGTATTGCGCAGTGGAGAAACCCAGGGCGGTTGCGGCAGCGCTGTTTCGCTATTTGTAGTTGTGGGCTGGTGATGCGGTTGAGGAGAAGTTGAAATTCACGTGGGCGACTGCGTTGGGCTGGACCGTGACGGGCTGAGTTTGCACAGGATAGCCGGGCTGGATGGCGGAGAGCGAGTAAGTTCCGGGTGGGAGATTACGCAGGACGAAGCGGCCTTGAGGGCCGGAGACGGTGAAGCAGGGATTGGGGACGACGTTGATGTAGGCGTGCATCCATGGATGGCCGGGGGATGTGACGGGAATCATGAGCTCGGATCGCGGGAAGGAGCGCACGTCGCCGGGCGATTGAGGCCTGAGGGAGAGATCCAGAGAGGGATTGGCGGGGATTCGCGGTGTGATGCGGAGATGAGCCGGGAACGGGTCGCTGTTGGTGAAATCGATGGGCTGGCCGGGCATGACGCCGAGGAGTTGGGGGTGGAAGCGGCAGTTGAGCTGGGTAAGGACGGCCTGTTCGTGCGGAGCGGGGAAGGTGCGGCCAGAGAGTCCGCTGGATATCCAGAGAAAAACGGGCGGCAGAGTGCGGGGAAGCATGTGGTCTTCCAGCTGATATTGTCTGCGATGAGCGAGTCTGGCGCAGGCGGGGGACAGTGCGGCGTTGATGGCCGCGGGCCCGGGTACGGGGCCAGTGAAGGAAATGACGCCCTGAATGGCGCCAGTGGGCTGCGGGGCAACATGAGGCGCAGCGCCTTTGCATCCTGCCGCGAAGGGCAGGATGCAGGCCAGCGCGAGTGCTGCAGTGCGGCTGAACCTCACGGCTGACTGCCTTGCTGTCAGGCTGGAACCGTTTCGAGGGCTGCGATGACGGCATCGGCAAAGGCGCTGGTGCCGGAGTTGCCGCCGACGTCGCGGGTGAGGGTGGTTTTTTCGGCGTAGACCTTTTCGAGCGCGGCCTGTACGCGGTCGGCTGCTTCGTCTTCATCGAGGTGGCGGAGCATGAGGATGGCGGACTGCAGCAGGGCGGTAGGATTGGCGAGGTCCTTGCCTGCGATGTCCGGGGCGGAGCCGTGGACAGCCTCAAAGATGGCGGCGTTTTCGCCAAGGTTGGCGCCAGGGACGAGTCCGAGGCCACCGACAAAGGCGGCGCAGAGATCGCTGACGATGTCGCCATAGAGGTTTTCCAGCAGCAGCATGTCGTACTGATAGGGGTTGGTGACGAGCTGCATGCAGGTGTTGTCGACGATGTGCTCGGCGTACGCGACCTCAGGGTATTCTTCGGCGATCTTGCGGGTGCAGCGGAGGATGAGGCCGTCGGTCATCTTCATGATGTTGGCCTTGTGGATGCAGTGGATCTTTTTGCGGCCGTGTTTGCGAGCGAAGTCGAAGGCGAAACGGGCAATGCGGGTGGAGCCTTTTTCGGTGACGACTTTGAGCGCGGTGGCGACGCCGGGAACAATTTCCTGTTCGAGGCCGACGTAGAGGCCCTCAGTGTTTTCACGGATGATGACGAGGTCGACGCCGGGGTAGTTGGTCTTGATGCCGGGCAGGTTCCGCACAGGGCGGAAATTGGCATAGAGCTCGAACTTTTTGCGCAAGGTGACGTTGATGGAGGAGAATCCGCCGCCGACGGGGGTGGTGACGGGGCCCTTGAGCGCGACGCGGGTGCGTTCGATGGAGTCGTAGAGGTCGGCGGGGATGTAGGTCTTGAATTTTTCGAAGGCCTCGGCGCCGGCGGCGTAGCGTTCCCACTCGAATTTGACACCGGTGGCTTTGAGAATACGGGCCACCGCTTCTGTGACTTCCGGGCCGATGCCGTCGCCCGGGATGAGGGTTACTGTGTGCGTTTTCTTTTCAGTCATCCTGTATTTGCCTAGTGGGAAGATTTCTTCCGGTTGCCCGGGTCTTTGCCGGTGAGGAGTTGTTCAAGTTCCGCTTTGAATTCGTTCACGTCTTTGAAGTCGCGGTAGACGCTGGCAAAGCGGATGTAGGAAACGGTGTCGAGCTCTTTGAGTTTTTCCATGAGGAGCTGGCCGATTTCGGTGGTGGTGCGCTCGCGTTCAGGCGAGTCCATGAGGAAGGATTCTGTCTGGTCGACGAGGTCTTCGAGTTTTCCGGCGGAGATGGGGCGTTTTTCGCAGGCGCGCAGGAGGCCGTTAAGAACCTTGCTGCGCTCGAATTTCTCGCGGCGGCCATCTTTTTTAACGACCATGTAGGGGATTTCGTCGATGCGTTCATAGGTAGTGAAGCGCTTGTTGCAGCGCTCGCATTCGCGGCGTCTGCGGATGGAGTCAGCTTCTTTGCTTTCGCGTGAGTCAACGACGCGGTCCTGGGCGAACCCGCAATAAGGGCACTTCATGTCGATATGGATGATTTTAGAGCATTTCGCGTGCTTTCCACATATTTGGCGGGAGCGGGCGAGGTGGTTCCGTTTTGAAACCGGAGTTGACTGAGAGGGTGCGCTTGCCATGAAGTTTCGCGGCGGGTCACCGATAGGGGAGCCAGAGGGACGTATGCACCAATTTCTATTTTTCATTGGATTTACGGGGATACTGATGACGCCGGTGACGGCCGCAACGCTGGCGGGAGGGAAGCCATCGTCTGGAAAGGCGAGGTCTGCGGGTCGCGGAAATGCAGCTCGCGAGGACGAGGGCAGAACGTGGATGCAGGAGGTGAGGCTGCGTCCTTACACGAAGGCGGTGGCACCAGGCTCATCGTTTGACGGGGCGAGTGAGGTGCCGGGATTTCGGGGGACGCTGAAGGCGGGCACGGGAGAGAGCTGAGTTCTAGCAAAGGCGCGCGGTGAAAAGCCAAAGCCCGTCCTGCGCGGACGGGCTTTGGGGGATGTGAGGGCGGGGTTTCGCTCTAGGTGGTGGAGCGGGACTTGACCGCGATGAATTGGGCCGGTACGGGTTGCTGGTTGGCATTGACGAGGCCGGGGGCAAGGGTGGTGCTGCCAAGAACCGAGACCGGTTTGCCTGTCGAGGGATCGATCATGTGGATGAGATCGTCACCGCTGGTGCTCGCGAAGAAGATGCTGCCGTCGGGGCTGAAGGCACCGACGATGGGGGCGCCGGCGCTGCTGCCGAGTTGAATGTTAGTCAACGTACCGGGTTGATTGGCAACGGTGTTAGGGGTGTACTCCGGCAGGACGCCGTTCGGTGTATTGGATTGATAGGTGATGAACGACTCGAGGGAGTTGGGAGAAGTGAGGACCTGATCAATCTGATTCGGGGTGATGCCGGTGAGCGGCGTTGAGATCGTGTAGGGGTAAAGCTTGATGGGCCCGGAGGTGGTTGGCGAAGGCTGCGGGCAGCCGCCGGTGGGCATGCCGAGCTGGGTCTGGCCGGAGTTCGCGTAGAGCCACATGTCGACCAGCGAGGTGGTTGTTGCGCCGATGATGTGATCGCCATTGGCGGTGGCGGCGAGATGGTCGGTCTCTGCAGAGACGCTGGCGGCCTGCGGATAGTAGATGGCCGGCGTGACGGTGGTATCCGGGCAGAAGCCGTAGGCGTTGGTGGTGCTGCCGGAGACGAAGGGTCCGATCTGCGGGATGGTGATGGCGAGATCGCGGCCGCAGTAGGGATTGTTGAGGGGGTCGTTGGGGGCAGAGCCTAACGGTTCGTTATTGTCGTCCGACGGCGTGCAAGCGGTGCTCTGGGTGCTGTTGATGGGGTAAGTGCTCCAGCCGGTGTTGTTGTTGTGCACGTAGAGGGTGTCTGCGCCGGTGATGTAGACGGTCTTGCTGTCGGGCGAGAACTGGGCGTGGGTGGCGACACCACCGATGCTGGTGTTAGTGCCGGTGGAGAGCGAGTAGAGATAGATGACCTTGCGGAGCTGGTCGTTGATGACCAGCTGAGAGTCATCCGGGGAGACGGCGAGCACGACACCGGGGACGCTGGTGTCTTCTTTGCTGATGTTGTTGGTGAGGGTGTTGTAGATCATCAGCTCGCGGTAGCTGCCGAAGTAGAGTTCGCTGACGCTCTGGTCGGCGATCATGGAGTTGGGGATGAAGGGCAGGCGGACCGTGGTGCCCTTTGTGCCCTGCGTCAGGTCGATGCTGCTGAAGTACTGCGACTGTGTGGAGGCAAACCAGACCTGGTCGCTGTCTCGGCCGGGGGCATTGATGGTTACGGTATTGGAGACGACGGGAACGCCGGTGCCATAGAAGCCGATCTGGTTGATCGGCGCGGGGTTACACGTACCCGGCTGACAGATGGCGGAGATGCTGGCGGAGCTGGGGAAGTTCACGTCGATGGCGCCTGTCGAGCTGACGCTGAGATTCTGGGGCTGGGTGGAGGAGAAGTCGAGAGAAACGCCGGTGAGCGTGGTGCCGTTCTTGTCCTTGATGGTGGAGCTGACGGTGGGTGTCGAGCTGGGAGTGACGGTCACGTTGGTCTGGCCGTTAATGCTGAGCGCGATGGAGGCTGGCGGGCAGGTGTAGAAATATCCCGCGGCGGAGCTGGAGCTGGCCACGTTCGCGGTGATGAGGGTCGCTCCAGGCAGCACGGCAGTCATTGTGCCGTTGGGGTTGGTGTTGGTGCCGTTATTGGTGGTGTTGTTGATTTTGACGATGCTGGGGTCGCTGGCGGTGTAGGTGATGGTGCCGATGTCATTGAGCGGAATGGGCGTGCCATCGGGGCCAAGAACCTGCGTTTCGCCTCGGAGCGTGACAGGGTTGCCGTTTTGACTGACAGTGACCCCCTGGGAGAAGCATCCTGTTTGCGTGACCGCAGTTGGATTGATGGATATCGATGTTATGGGTGGATGGATGTAGACATTGACCGGATTACTCGTGACGGAGCCGCCGGTGGCTGTGACCTGGGCGACGCCGCAGGCGCTATTTGGAACCGTGGCAGTGCCGCAATTCCCGAGGTACGCGCCGGTAGGCGGAGTGCAGACCGTATAGGGCGGCACGAGGCCCTGGCTGTAGCGGTTCCAGGTGCCGGCACAAAGGATGCCGGACGGGGAAACGTCAGCGATGGTGTGGCTGGTGGTGCCGTAGATGAAGTTCGCCACCGTCTGGGTCTGGTTGACGCAGTTGTACGCGGTAGGCTGATCGAGCGACTCGGTCTGGCCCCAGGCCAGGGAGATCCCTGTCGTCTGCGGCTGCAGGACGACATAAGCCACCTGATTGATCGTTGGACCGTAGGCGTGCCCGTTCTTGAGGCAGTAGTTGTTCTGGTTGTGACCACAACCTGCGATGGAGAGCCCAACTGGTAGCGAAAAGCTCAGGAGAACGATCAGGACAAAAAACCGCTGCATGCAACCTCCCCGTCCCCGCTCGCGCACGGACGGTCTTATAACCCTCATCAGAATAGTCAGGTGCCCTTAAGATAACAGGCCCGGGCGGTCAGGGAACAGGGCGGGACCTGAAGAGAAAAGAGCCGCGCCAAAGAGTGGCCGGCTCCGTGGGGAAACGGAGCCGGTGTCTGGGGTCAGTTCCGGGCCGGCATATAGTGCTGGAACCATGCCAGAGCGCGTTCGAGGACGTTGATGCGATCGGCTGGTTTATAGAAGCCATGGCCTTCGCCGGGGTAGACGACGAGTTCGGTGGGGACGCCGAGAGTTTTGAGCGCATGCCAGAACTCGAAGGACTGCGGTGCGGGACATTCGGCGTCATTGGAGCCGACGACGACCAGTGTGGGGGTTTTGACATTTTTGATGAAATTGATGGCCGAGGATTTGGCATAGACGGCGGGATCATCATAGACGGAAGCGCCGAAGAAGGGGATCATCCATTTGTCGATGGAGTTTTCGCCGTAATAGCTCTTCCAGTCGGAGATGCCGGCTCCGGCGACTGCGGCGCGGAAGATGTGAGTCTGGGTAACGGCGAACATGCTCATGAAACCGCCGTAGCTCCAGCCGGTGAGGCCGACACGGTTGCTGTCAATGGGGAATTGTTTTTCGACTGTGTGAACACCGGCGATGATGTCGCGCAGGTCGCCATAACCGAAGTCGCGGCGGTTGGCCTGGGTGAATTTTTCGCCTTCGCCGTAGCTGCCGCGCGGGTTGGGCATGAGGACGAAGTATCCGAGGGCGGAGAACGGAACCGGACCGTAGCCGGGATAAGGCCAGTGGGGCATGTTGGCGTAGGCCGGGCCGCCGTGCACATAGACGATGAGGGGGTAGTGCTTGCCGGGATCGTAGTGGGCCGGATAGAGCAGCCAGCCCTGGACGTGGAAACCTTCGTTGGTCCATTTGACGGATTCGGCTTTGCCCCAGACAGGCTTGAGATGGGCGTTGACCTGAGTGATGGCGGCAGGTGTCTGGCCGAGGGTACCGGCATAGACTTCCGGCGCCGAGGCAAAGGAACTGCCGATGAAGGCGACTTTGCCGTTGTTGGAGAGCGAGACGCCGTTGAGCAGGTGGCCGTTGCCGATGGATTCGGGTTGGGTCATGAGCGGCTGGAAATGGTAGGCGTCACCCTCGATGCTGAGGCGCTGGATGGAGGGTGCGCCGGCGGAGATGGTGGAGACGGTGAACGAGTCGTGGCCGGGGGATGCGGACTGCCACTGGAGCCACGCGACGGTGAGGTTCGTGTCTGGCGTGACGTCGCGGGGCTGGCCGCCCTTGGCGTTGATGAGGTAGAGATCGCCGCCGGTTACGCCTTGATCGGACATGAGGCCGCCGATGAAGGCGATCTGCTTGCCATCAGGGGACCAACGCGGGACGGCAATCTGCAGGCCGTGGAGCGGACCAGAGATGGTGCTTGGATCGAGGATGGCGTGCGGAGCGCCGTGGACGGGCTGGGTGTAGAGCCTGGCGGCCCACCAGTTGTCATCGCCGGGCAGGGGCGCGGCAACATAGGCGAGCTTGCGTGAATTCGGGGACCAGTTGAATTCGTAGACATACCTGCCCAGCGGGGTGATCTGGAGAATAGGGCCGCCGTGGGCGGAAAGGATGGCGATGCGCTGATCGCGGGCGTTTCCTTCGCCGATGACGCCGGCGGGAGGAGGTGTAGGCGCGAGGGCGTTCACGGGGCCACTGGAGCCTTTGACGTAAATGAAGCTGAGGTATTTCCCGTTGGGCGACCATGTGAGCGAGTGGGAAAAGCCGTCGAGGGTGGCGAGTCTTGTGGGGCTGCCGTTTTTGACGGATGCGACGAAGACGGCGCCGGTGTGATCAGAGGTGCAATTGGAGAAAAATGCGATCTGGCGGGAATCGGGCGACCAGGCGGCTTGTTCGGCGATTCCCTGCTGCCCTGGAGAGCAGGCGGAGATGGTCTTGCGGGCCGATGGGTTGTCGAGGGGAGCGACGAAGATGCGGGAGGCGTCAGGCCCGCTCTGTTCCCAGAGAACCATAGTGCCGTTGGGGGAGATGGCAGTTTCGCGGAGGAAGACGGTCTTTTGCAGGTTTTCGATGAGGTGTTCGATTTTTGCGTTGTGCAGGGCCGCATTTGGCGGGGTCTGGGCAAAGCCCAGAGGTGCAGCGAGGAAGGCTATGGTTGCGGCAGCAATCTGCCAGCGGTGCGCGAATCTCATGGCCGATGTTATATCAGGCGGTGTGGACAAAAGGGGAGGGAGATTGCAGTGGCGGAAAAAGAGAGATGGAGGGTGGGGGAGGAGGCGGTGCACAGGTAGTTTTTGACCGGCGAGCGAGCGGAGCGGGGCAGGGCGGGAGTGCTGGATGGGCGGCCCGGGGAAAACCAGAGGTAAAAGTGTAAGAAAACTGCCTGAAAACTCCTGGCGGCGCGTTGACTCTGGACGGCGCAGTTGCTAATCTTAGATGGTTCCGCGAGAGTGCGCGTAGTCGTATGTACTGTGACGCGCAAATGAGGAAACAGCACAGAGATGGGCAGTGAAATCAGATCTCTGTGAGTCCGGGCCGGACTCGAACGGCAGGACAGGATCGCATCGGAGCCTGCGACATCCGTCACCTTGGCGGACTATGTGGGCCGGAATCGGCGAAACGGAGCTGGCCAACCTTGAGTGATCCCCGATGTGGGGAGGGTTGCGCTCGGTCACCGTCTCGATTCTCGTCTGAGAAGGAAGCAAGCAGACGCGAAGCAGGAACTGAGCTTCGTGCGGGATGCCGTGAGCTTTGACGGCAAGGAAACCGCGCGAGAGCAGTTTTGCTGCGCGCCTGAAAGGTTGAGCAGGTTCAGGACAGGTAAGGAGTTTTACGGTTTGCCTACATTTAATCAGCTCGTTCGCAAAGGCCGCACCGCGCCGCGCTACAAGACGGCATCTCCCGCGTTGCAGGGTTGCCCGCAGCGTCGCGGCGTCTGCACCCGTGTTTACACGCAGACCCCCAAGAAGCCGAACTCGGCGCTCCGCAAGGTTGCCCGTGTGCGCCTGACGAACGGCATTGAAGTGACGACATATATTCCCGGCATTGGCCACAACCTGCAGGAGCACTCGATTGTGTTGATCCGCGGCGGCCGTGTGAAGGATCTGCCGGGTGTTCGGTACCACGTAGTGCGCGGCACGCTGGATGCGGTTGGTGTGGCCAACCGGAACCAGGGTCGTTCGAAATACGGAGCCAAGCGCGCCAAAGGCGGCGCGGCGCCAGGCAAGGGCAAGAAGTAGCCGGATGCGCGGGGCGAAGGCTCTGCGCGGTTTCTGTGGCAGGAGAAAGTTTTGCAGCTGCGAGGCTGGAAGAAGGAATAAGGATTTATGCCGAGAAAAGGTCACATTGCGAAGCGGGAAGTGGCTCCCGACCCGGTTTACGGTTCGACGCTCGTCACCAAGTTTGTGAACTCGATGATGTGGGCGGGTAAGAAGTCGACGGCGCAGAACATTTTCTATGCTGCGATGACGAATCTTGAGCAGAAGGGCGGCGATGAGGCGCTGAAGCTGTTCAAGAAGGCCGTGGAGAACTGCAAGCCGCTGCTCGAGGTGAAGACCCGCCGCGTGGGTGGCGCCAACTATCAGGTGCCGATTGAGGTGAATCCGGACCGACGCACCTCACTTGCGATTCGCTGGCTGGTGACCTACGGGCGTGGCCGCGGCGAAAAGGGCATGGTCGAGAAGCTGACCAATGAGCTGCTGGATGCGGCGAATGGGCGTGGCGCTGCGATCAAGAAGAAGGAAGACGTACACCGTATGGCCGAAGCCAACAAGGCTTTTGCGCACTACCGGTGGTAGGTCGGAGACGTTAACGCGATGACCGGGCAGGATTGCCCGGCCTGAACCAGGAATCAATCGCGGGGTAACCCGCGGGAAGTAGAGAGAGACTCGCTGTGGCTCGCCAAGTACCGCTGAACCGTTGCCGAAATATTGGAATCATGGCGCATATTGACGCCGGCAAGACGACGACGACTGAG
>JAJZJJ010000037.1 GCA_021810175.1 Acidobacteriota bacterium
GGTCGGAGTCTTCACCACCACCTGCGCCACCAGATCGCCCCGTCCGTACTCGTTCAGGTACGGCACGCCCTTGCCGCGCAGCTTGATCTCCTGCCCGCTCTGTGTGCCCTCCGGAATCTTCAGCCGAGCCTCCCCGTCCAGCGTCGTGATGGGAATCTCCGCTCCCAGAGCCGCCTGCGGGAACGAAATCGGAATCACGCAGTGCAGGTCGTTCCCCTCGCGCTCAAAGAATTTGTGCGGACGAACCCGCAGCACAATATACAGATCGCCGCCCGGGCCACCGAAGCGCCCGGCATCGCCCTCGCCCTGATAGCGAATCCGCGTGCCGTCTTCTACCCCGGCCGGAATGCTCACCGCAATCTCATGCTGCCGTTCCACCCGCCCGTCGCCGCGGCAGGTCTTGCATGGATCGCTGATCACCGATCCCGTTCCGCCGCACGCCGCGCAGGTCCGCGCAATCGAGAAGAAGCCCTGCTGGTAACGAACCTGCCCGCGTCCCTGGCAGTGCGGACACGTCGTCGGCCCTTTGCCCGTCGCCGTGCCCGTGCCGTTGCAGTCGCTGCACGCCTCCATCCGGCGGATCGTGACCTTGGTCTCTTTCCCAAAGACCGCTTCCTCAAACTCGATGGTGATGTCGTGCCGTACGTCACGGCCCTTTTGCACTCGCGAAGGCCGCCGGCTGCCGCCGCCCATATTGAACATCTCGCCGAATATATCGCCGAAAATGTCGCCAATATCCTGCGCGCCGCCAAACGGTCCGCCGTTGAATCCGCCCGGACCGCCGCCGCTCACGCCCGCGTGCCCAAACCGGTCGTAGGCCGCCCGCTTGTCCGGATCGCTCAGCACCTGGTACGCCTCGCTGCACTCCTTAAAGCGCTCTTCCGCCGCGTGGTCGCCCGGATTCCGGTCCGGATGGTGCTGCATCGCCAGCTTGCGGTATGCCGCCTTCAGCTCCTGATCGCTGGCCGTGCGCGACACGCCCAGTACTTCGTAATAATCGGCTTTCGTCACGTTTTCCGTTCTGCTCATGCTTCCTTTTGATCGGGGTTGCTGGCCACGCGCACCAGCGCCGGCCGCAGCAGACGCTCGCGGATCTTATATCCACGGCGCACTTCCTCAAATACCTGATGATCCGGAACGTCGTTCCGCTCCGCCATCTCCAGAGCTTCATGCACGCGCGGATCGAACTGCGTCCCCACGGTCTCGACCGCCTGCACGTTCAGCCCGCGCAGCACCTCTTCCATCTGCTTCACAATCAGTTCCACGCCGGTCCGCAGCTGTTCCGCCGATCCGTTCGCCTTCAGCGCCAGCTGGAAGTTGTCCAGCACCGGCAGAAACTGCTCCACCGCGCTCGAAACAGCATACTCCCGGAAGTCCGTCCGCTCTTTCGCCTCGCGCTTGCGGGCGTTGTCGAACTCCGCCTGCAGTCGCGCCAGCCGCTCGAAGAGCATATCCCGCTCCGCCTTCAGCCGGTCGTACTCCTCCTGCGGAACCGTTGCAGTCTCCACTGGCACCAGCTCTTCCTCCTGTTCCGCCGCTGCGCCGTTTCCTGCTCCGCCTTCGGCTTCCCGCATCTCCGGGGCAGGCCTCTTCTCATCCACCGTGCTCTTGCTCATCTCTCTCACCATGGTTCTGTCCGCGAACCTTCTTCGAAATCGCATAGTCCGCGTCTCTTTGGATTTCTTCCCGCTACTGCGGCGGCTGGAACAGCTTTCCCGACAGCTGCGCGATGTAGGAGACCGCGTTGATCGTCTCCTGATACTGGATGCGCGTTGGCCCGATCACGGCAACCGTGCCCAGATGCTCCTGGCCCAGCCGCGCCGTCGTCCCAATCAGCACCAGATCCCGCAGCTCCGGAATCGCCTCTTCCAGCCCCACCACCACTCGCACCGTTCGCTGCCGCGCATCCACATAGGCGTTCAGCAGCTCAATCAGCCGCTCCCGGGCTTCCAGCGCCCGCAGCATCGTGCTCAGCCGCGCCCGGTCGGTTTCGCCCGCCAGCAAATTGGCCACACCCTCCACAAAGATCGCTGGCCCGGCGTCTTCAGCCTCCAGCGCGCCCTTGCGGTACAGCTCTTCCACCGATCGCATCAGCCGGTCGTACTCGTTCCGCTCCGCTTCCAGCCGCCGCGCCAGCTCCATTCGGATGCGCTCAATCGACCAGCCGTGGAAATTCTCGTTCAGGAACCGCGCCGCCGTCTCCAGTTCGGCCATCGTCAGGTCCCGATCCAGCAGCAGCATCCGGTCCAGAACCGTGCCGCCCTTGGTAATCACCACCGCCAGCACGCGCCCCGCGCTCAGCCGCGAAAAGTGGATGTGCTCCAGCGTGTGCAGCTCCTGCGTTCCCGCCAGCGCCACGCCCAAACCGCTGGAAATCAGCGCCAGCACATGCGACGTCCGCTCCAGGTACTGCTGGCTGGTCCCGATCCCGGCAAAGCTCTCCTCAATCTGCTCCACCCGCTCCGGCGTCAGCACCGCCGCCTGCGGCGCATTCAGCTGCTCCACATACAAGCGGAACGCCCGCGCCGTCGGAATCCGTCCCGCCGACGTATGCGGCTGATCCAGCAGCCCGGCATCGCCCAGCGCCGCCATCACGTTCCGGATCGTGGCCGGGCTCATCCCCTCGCGCTTGCCCGCCTCGCCGCCCAGGTGCCGCGCCAGCGCCTGCGACGCAACCGGCTCCCCCGTGGCGATGTACATCTCCACGATGGCCGTCAAAACGGCGCGTTCCCGAGGACCGATTCGCGGCTCCGAAACCATAAACCCCACTCCCACCCACCGGAAATGGGTGAAATTCTCCTCTTTAGATTCTAGGGTTGTGAAAATCTCGGGTCAAGAATGCTGCCGAGCTTCCTGCTCGCCCTCCGCAAGCGCATCTCCAGTCTTTTCAGCCGAGTCCGGTTTGCTCTCCTTCGGCCCGAAATAAAGCCATCGCAGCAGGCCATAAGCGATCAGCAACAGCAGGACCGATGAGACCAGTTCCGGCAGCGCCGCAAGCCAGGGATGCTTCCCAAACTGGAAGGGAGCATATGGCCAATTCCTCGTTTGTGATCGCATCAGCTGGATGGACAGAGGCGTTGTGAAAATCCGTACCGCATCGATCAGCCCCAGTGCCATCAGCCATCCGGTGACGATCGCGCGAACATAACTCCTCACCAGGGCCGCTCTCACGCGTTCAGGCATTTCGCTTCTCCATCAGAGAATTGCCCAGTCTCCGCAGTATCTGCAGCGGACCCGTGCCATAAACCCACCGCGACACAAGCCAGGCGAAAACGAACTCGAACAAACCCTCCAGCAGCAGGCCCGCCCAGCCAACGAAACGACTCTCCTGCAGCGCCATTTCTGCTCTGGAGAAACTCGGGAACCCTCCGACGGAGACAATCCACAATCCCCATATCCAGAGCTGCCGCAAACACTCTGCCAATCCGGTCAGCACGTTCTCGGCGCACCAGAGCACCAGCAGAGCCACAGCGGCCATGGCCACATGGGATTCACCGAGCACCGTGCGAAGAGACCTGTTCATCATTGCGGGATTATCCGGCGCAGCCATTCTCGCACCTTCAGTCCGCGAACTGCTGCGCTTCCCTCTCCTCCACCACAAATCCCACCGCCCCATCCACCACCACATCCTTCATCCATACGATCTGCCCTTTCCACTCAAGCACAGGCCAGGAGGGCCTTGCCTCGGCCTCCACCTTCATCCGCTCAAAAATCTCCTTCAGCGGCTTCGGCCCGCGCGAGTGCCGCAGCGTCACCCGATCTCCCGCCTTCGGCGTCCGCAAAATCGCCGGTTCCTGCGCCGTTCCCGCGGCATCCCTGGTCAGACGTGCCCGCAGCGTCACGCCCAGCCCCGTCACCTCGCCCGGAATCGGCAGCTCGTAAACCTCCGCCGCCCTCACCGAACCCGCACCGGACGCCGCCCCGCCCCGCATCAGCCGCAGCTCCCGAGCCGTCCTCTCCGCCCGCAGCTCCGCCGTCAGCTCCTGCCGACGCGGACCCTCCGGCCCGCACATCGCCATCAGCCGCTCCGTTTGTTCGAAGTTCAGCCCGCAACCCAGCCCCTCCGCCGCCGCCCGCAGCACCCGCCGCCGCACCGCCGGAGCCAGCGCCCGCAGCCGTTCCAGCTCCATCCCCGCGCCGCCCTCTTCGGGATGCGTGGACACCGCCCGTCCGCCGCCGCGCACCGGCTTGCCCGGCAGCACCAGCCCCGGAAGCAGCCGCCGCAGCTCCGCCTCCCAATACGCTTCCTCATCCCGCGCAATCGTCGCCATGTGCGCCAGCTGCTCCGCCACCCGCGGATTGAACTCCGCCAGCGCCGGCAGCAGTTCGTGCCGAATCCGGTTCCGCGTATACGTCGTGTCCGCGTTCGTGGCGTCCTCGCGCCACGTCTGCCCCTGCTCCCGCAGCCACGCCTCAATCTCCGTCCGCCGCACGCCCAGGAACGGCCGCAGAATCAAGCCCGGCGCGCACGCCACCATCGGATGAATCCCGCTCACCCCCTCCGTCCACGCCCCGCGCAGCAGCCGGTGCAGCACCGTCTCCGCCTGATCGTCCAGCGTGTGCGCCGTGGCCACTGCGTCCGCGCGGCCAGCCGCCAGCAGTTCCCGGAACCACGCATAGCGCAGCTCCCGCGCTGCCTCTTCCATCGTCTGTTTCTGGTCGCGTGCCGTCGCCGGCGTGTCCACCCGATGCGCCAGAAACTCCAGCCCCATCCGCCCGGCCAGCTCCCGTACAAACTGCTCATCCTCGTCCGCCGCCGCACCCCGAATGCCGTGATGCACATGCGCCACCAGCAGCACCAGCCCAATCTCCGGCGCCGCCTCGGCCATCGCCCGCAGCAGTGCCACGGAATCCGCCCCGCCCGAAACACCAACGGCCACGCGCATCCCCGCGCGCAGCCCACCCCTGTCGATCTCCGGACGCCCCGCTTTCAATCCCCGTGTCACGTCATCATCCTAAGACTTATACTGCTCAACATGCTGACGACCCGCCCTGCGACCGCCGCCGACGCTTCGCTCATCACCGGCCACCGCCGCCGCATGTTTGTCGACGCCGGCCGCCCGGACAACCAGGTCCTCGACGTCATGGCGCAGACCCACGAGCCCTGGGTCGCCCAGGCCATCGAGGACGGACGCTACATCGGCTGGATTACTGAAGACGAAGGCCAGCCGGTCGCCGGAGCCGGCCTGCTCCTGCTCGACTGGCCGCCGCACCCGCTCGATCCCCGTTCCACGCAGCGCGGCTATCTCTGCAACGTCTACGTCGAGCCGACGCATCGCCGCCGCCATCTCGCCAGCAACCTGATTGAGCTGGTTCTCGCCGAAGCGCGCCGCCGCCGCATCCGTGTCGTCGCTCTGCACTCCACGGACGATGCCCGCCGCCTCTACGAGGCCAACGGCTTCCGCACGACGAATGAAATGTTCTATGTGGAGCCGGTGGAAGGATAGACACCCACGGCCTGTCAGGCAGCGTCCCGCCAGAAAGAAAAGTCTGCTACCGCAAAATCGGGAAAGCCCCGCCGCCCATGCCGCCGCCAGTGTAGTCCAGGTCGAACCCCAGCTGCAGCTTGGCCGCCTCTGACATTCTCGCCGGCGACCACGGCGGATCGAAGACCACCTGCACCCGCACCTGTTTCACCTCGGGCAGCCGCCGCAGCTTGTTCTCCACGTCAGCCTTCAGCACCTCGGACATGCCGCACCCCGGCGCCGTCAGCGACATCTGCACATCAATCTTTTTGCCGCCCTCTTCGTCTTCGCCGATCTCGCACGCGTAAATCAGCCCCAGGTCAACGATATTCACCGGAATCTCCGGATCGTACACGGTCTTTAGCTGATCCCACACCATGCGCTCGCTGAACGCCGGCGGCGCGTGCCGTTCTTCCTCCGGCCCGCTCAGTCCCAGCGCGTCGGCGTCCTTGTCCTCAATGCGGAACAGCGCTCCGCCCGCGGCCACCGTGTAGCTGCCACCCATCGCCTGCGTCACGCGAACCGAAGTCCCCGCCGGCAGCACCTGCCGCGTCCCCGCGGGGATCGCCACCACCGGGCAATCGCGCTTCAAAGCAATGGTTTGATTCGTAATGATCATTCAAAACACCTTGTCATCCTGAGGAGCGGAGCGACGAAGGACCCTGCGTTCCTTACTCCGTCGAAACCTTCTCCTGGCTGCCTTCCAGCGCCGCCTCCAGCGTGTGCCACGCCAGGCTCGCGCACTTTACGCGCATCGGATATTCCGAAACCCCGGAGAACACCGCCAGCTTGCCCAGCTCGCTGGCCTCGCCGTGCGCGCGTCCCGTCACCAGGTCGTGGAACTGCTCGAACAGCCGATGCGCCTCAGCCTTCGTCTTGCCCTTCACCGCCTGCGTCATCATTGACGCCGAGGCCTTCGAGATCGCGCACCCCGAACCCTGAAAGCCGATATCGCGCACCGTCTCGCCGTCCATCTCCACATACACCGTGAAGCGGTCGCCGCACAGCGGGTTATACCCTTCCGCCTTCTGGTTCGCTCCCGCCGGAGCCTTAAAGTTCCGCGGCGCCTTGCTGTGTTCCAGGATCACTTCCTGATACAAATCCCGCAGTTCCGCCATCAGGCAAAAACCTCCCGCACCTTTTGCAGTCCGCGCACCAGCGCGTCCACTTCGCTCCGCGTGTTGTACATCGCGAACGACGCCCGCACCGTCGCCGGAATGCAGAAGCGCTCCATCACCGGCTGTGCGCAGTGGTGGCCGGTCCGCACCGCGATGCCCTGCTCGTCCAGAATCGTTCCGATATCGTGCGGGTGCGCATCTTCCATCACAAAAGACAGCACGCTGGCCTTTTCTGTCGCAGTTCCGATCACCTGAATCCCCGCCATCCCGCCGACCGCCTTCGTCGCGTAAACCAGCAAGTCGTGCTCGTGCGCCGCAATCTTCTCCACGCCCACGGCCCTCATGTATTCGATCGCCGCCTTCAGCCCGGCCACGCCGGCCATATCCGGCGTGCCCGCCTCGAACTTGTGCGGAACCTTGTTGTACGTCGTCTTCTCAAATGTCACGGAGAGGATCATGTCCCCGCCGCCCTGGTAGGGAGGCATCGCCTCCAGCAGCGCCATCTTCCCGTACAGCGCGCCGATGCCCGTCGGCCCGTACATCTTGTGTCCGGAGAAAACATAGAAGTCGCAGTCCAGATCCTGCACATCCACCGCGATGTGCGGTACCGCCTGGGCTCCGTCCACCAGCACCGGAATTCCCTGCGCGTGCGCCATCGCCACCAGCTGCTTCACCGGATTCACGCTGCCCAGAGCATTCGACACATGCGCCACGGCCACCAGCTTCGTCCGCGGACCCAGCAGCTTCGTAAACTCCTCGACGATCAGCTCGCCCGCATCGTTGATGGGCGCCACCCGCAGCTTTGCGCCTTTCTCCTCGCACAGCATCTGCCACGGAACGATATTCGAGTGGTGCTCCATCGCCGTGATCAGCACCTCGTCGCCGCTGCCCACATTGGCGCGCCCGTAGCTCTGCGCCACCAGGTTGATCGCCTCTGTGGTCCCGCGCGTAAAGATGATCTCGTTCGCCTGCTTCGCGTTCACAAACGCCCGAACCGACTCGCGCCCCGCCTCGAACTCATCCGTCGCAATCTGCGACAAGTAATGCACGCCGCGGTGGATGTTCGCGTTTGCGCTGTCGTAGTACCGCACGATCGCGTCGATCACCGCCTGCGGCTTCTGCGATGTGGCCGCGTTATCCAGATACACCAATTCTTTCCCGCGCACCTGGCGGTGCAGAATCGGAAAGTCATCCCGAATCTTCTCCACATTGAAGACGGCCGTCTCCGGCGATGCGGTCATGACGCTCATCCAGCCTCCTCCCAGCCCTTCAGTTCAGGCGCTCTCGCCCCTGGCCGTGCTTCCCAGCAGCACCAGCTGCTGCCCCACCAGTTTCTTCGCATGCTCTCGCGCCGCGCCGCTCTGCATCCGCTCCACGCATTCATCGGCAAAGGCCATCAGCAGCAGCTTGCGCGCTTCCGCCTCGCTGATGCCGCGAGACTGCAGATAGAAAAGCGCGTTCTCCTCGATCTGCCCAATCGTTGCGCCGTGCGTGCACTTCACGTCGTCCGCATAGATTTCCAGCTGCGGCTTGGTGTCGATCTGCGCATCGTCGCTCAGCAGCAGATTACGATTCGTCTGCTTCGCGTCCGTCTTCTGCGCCTCCGGATGCACCACAATCCGCCCGTGGAAGACGCCGTGCGCCTGACCGTCCAGAATGCCGTTGTAGAACTGCCGGCTGCCGCAGTGCGGGCTGGCGTGCTCCACGTGCATAAAGTTATCCAGATGCTGCCGTCCCGTCCCGATAAACAATCCGTTGATCAGGCACTCGCCGCCTTCACCCGCCAGTACCGGATGCACATTATTCCGGACGAGCGCTCCGCCCAGCAGCACCGAATGCGATGAAACGTTCGCGCTCCGCGCCTGCTGGATGCGCAGCGTCTGCACGTTAAACGCCTTCGTGTGCTCGCGCTCGATCAGGAAGTGCTCCGCCACCGCGCTCTCGCCGGCCACCAGCTCCGTCACCGCGTTCGAGAACGCCACGGACTCGCCGCCCACCGACGCGTAATCTTCCACCACCGCCACCTGGCTCTGGTCTTCGGCCACAATCAGATTCCGCGGCTGCGTCATCGTTGCGCCTTCTTCCGCAGTCGTCAGATACAGCAGCGCCACCGGACCATCCAGTGCCACGCCGCGCGCCACGTGAACGTAAGCGCCGTCGCTCATGAACGCTGCATTCAGCGCGCAGAACGAATCGCGCTGGATATCGGCATACCGTCCCAGGTGCTTCTCCAGCGTCTCCGGATGCTGCTCGATCTGCTCTCGCAGGCTTGCTACCGTTACGCCCTTCGGCAGGTTCGCCGTCTGAGAAAGCTCCGCCGCGTAGCGCCCGTTCACAAACACCAGCGTCGCCGCCGCGCCCTGCACTGCATACTGCGCCACCTCCGTGGCCGTCAGCTTTGCCGCACCCGCTGGCCGAAACGCCGTCCGCGCAATCGCCGCAACGTTCGTGAACCGCCAGTCTTCGTCGCGCGTTGTCGGGAAGCCGGTCTCGCAGAAGCGCGCAAACGCATCTTCGCGCAGCCTGCGCAGCCACGACAGGCTCTGTCCCGCCGCCTTCTTCTCGAATTCGGTAAAGTTCTCCAGCCAGTTCTGCACCCAGGCTTCACCGCTTTCCGTGGTCTTCACCGCTGTTTCCGTCACGCCCGCGCTCCTGCCGGCTGCGCATCCGGCTCGGCCCAGCTGTAGCCCTTCTCTTCCAGTTCCAGCGCCAGCTCCTTGCCGCCGGAGCGAACGATCTTCCCGTCCACCAGCACATGCACAAAGTCCGGAACAATGTAGTTCAGCAGCCGCTGGTAGTGGGTGACCACAATCATTCCGCGATCTTTGCTGCGCAGCGAATTCACCCCGTTCGCCACAATGCGCAGCGCGTCGATATCCAGCCCCGAATCCGTCTCGTCCAGCACCGCCAGCTTCGGCTCCAGCAGCGCCATCTGCAGAATCTCGTTGCGCTTCTTCTCCCCGCCGGAAAAGCCCTCGTTCAGCGAACGGTTCATCAGCCGGTCGTCCATCTCCAGCAGCGCCAGCTTCTCCCGGAACAGTGGCAGGAAGTCCATCGCGTCCATCTCGTCCAGCCCGCGATACTTCCGCACTGCGTTCAGCGCCGAGCGCAGAAAATACGTGTTCCCGATCCCCGGAATCTCCACCGGATACTGGAACGCCAGAAACACGCCCTCGCAGGCCGCCTCTTCCGGCTTCATCTCCAGCAGATCTTTCCCGTCCAGCGTGATCGAGCCTTCCGTTACCTCGTACGCATCGCGCCGCGCCAGCACCTGCGCCAGCGTGCTCTTGCCTGATCCGTTCGGGCCCATGATCGAGTGGACCTCCCCGGCGTTCACCGTCAGATCGATCCCCTTCAGGATTTCGTGCCCGCCCACCGTCACGTGCAGATTCTTAATTTCCAGCAGACTCATTCGTTTCCTCGTCTCAATCTCAAATTCGCAATATCCTGGCGCCGCGGGCGGGGATGTGGTCTTCATCCACATCCCCGGTTACTGGGGACACCAACTTAATCTTCGAGTGACCTGGTGGGAACCAAACTTACCCCACACTGCCTTCTAGGCTCACGCTCAGCAGCTTCTGCGCTTCCACCGCAAATTCCATCGGCAGCTCGCGGAAGACCTGCTTGCAGAAGCCATTCACAATCATCGAAACCGCGTCTTCCGTCTTCAAACCCCGCTGCTGCAGATAGAAGAGCTGGTCTTCGCCGATCTTCGACGTTGCCGCTTCGTGTTCCATCCGTGCCGAGCTGTTCTTCACTTCGATGTATGGGAAGGTGTGTGCGCCGCACTGATCCCCGATCAGCAGCGAGTCGCACTGCGTGTAATTCCGCGCGCCCTCGGCGCCCTTCAGGATCTTCACCTGCCCGCGGTACGTGTTCTGCCCGTGCCCCGCGCTGATGCCCTTCGACACGATCGTGCTCTTCGTGTTCTTCCCCAGGTGGATCATCTTCGTCCCGGTATCCGCCTGCTGGTAGTTATTCGTCAGCGCCACCGAGTAGAACTCGCCCACCGAGTTGTCGCCCTGCAGAATGCACGACGGATACTTCCAGGTGATCGCCGATCCCGTCTCCACCTGCGTCCACGAAATCTTCGAATTCACCCCCGCGCACTTGCCGCGCTTGGTCACGAAGTTATAAATGCCGCCCTTGCCGTTCTTGTCTCCCGGATACCAGTTCTGCACCGTCGAGTAGCGAATCTGCGCGTTGTCCAGCGCTATCAGTTCCACCACCGCCGCGTGCAGCTGATTCTCATCCCGCATCGGCGCCGTGCAGCCTTCCAGGTAGCTCACATAGCTGCCCTCGTCCGCCACAATCAGCGTCCGCTCGAACTGCCCCGTCTCCGCCGCGTTAATGCGGAAGTACGTCGAAAGCTCCATCGGACAGCGCACGCCCTTCGGCACATACACGAACGATCCGTCGCTGAACACTGCCGCATTCAGCGATGCGTAGAAGTTATCCGTGTACGGCACCACTGAACCCAGATACTTCTTCACCAGCTCCGGATACTTCTGCACCGCTTCTGAAAACGAGCAGAAGATGATCCCCAGCTCGCCCAGCTTCTCCTTGAAGGTCGTCGCCACGCTCACGCTGTCGAAAACCGCGTCCACCGCCACGTTCGCCAGCAGCTTCTGCTCGGCCAGCGGAATCCCCAGCTTCTCGTACGTCCGCAGAATCTCCGGATCCACCTCGTCCAGGCTCTTCAGCTGCTTCTTCTGCTTCGGCGCCGAGTAATAGGTGATCGCCTGGTAATCAATGGGCGGAAACTTCAGCATCGCCCAGTGCGGCTCCGCCTGCTTCTGCTCCTCCGCCGCCCAGTGACGGTAGGCCTTCAGCCGCCACTCCAGCATGAACTCGGGCTCGTTTTTCTTCGCCGAGATCAGGCGGATCACGTCCTCGCTCAGCCCCTTCGGAATACGGTCTTCCTCAATCTCTGTGACGAAGCCCCACTCGTATTCCCGGCTGGCCAGGTCGTGGACAAGATTCATATCGGTGCTCATTCGGCTCTCCTGCGGCTTCTCTGG
>JAJZJJ010000038.1 GCA_021810175.1 Acidobacteriota bacterium
AATGCTCTGAGTGAGCTGCTAGTCTGCCCCGACTTCTGCGTCAATGACTCTTGGCACTCTTCCGGTTACCGAAGCTACTTGCTCGTTCGTTGCTACACTGGGGAGTGAAGCTCCGCATTGCCGCCATCTCTTTTCTGAACCCCGCCCCGCTCATGTGGAACTTCGAACATCCACCAGCGCAGCAGGCACTAGCCAACCGCTACGAACTCACCTGGTCTACGCCCTCTGTCTGCGCCGCAAGGCTCGCCTCTGGCGAAGCTGACATTGGTCTGGTTCCCATCGCCGCCTATGCTTCGCAGCCAACCATGCAGATCATTCCCGGCTGCACCATTGCCTCGCTCAAGCACGTTCGCTCCATTATTCTGGTCGTCCGTGAAAATCGCGCCATGCAGGACATCCGCAGGGTTGCGCTCGACACCTCCTCCCGCACGTCAGCTACCTACACGCGCATCCTCTTTCACAGGCTCTGGAACACCTCACCTGCGTTCGAACCGCACAGCCCCGACCTCGATTCCATGCTCGACGCAGCCGATGCCGCGTTGCTCATAGGCGACCCTGCACTCCTTGCACTTGAAGACCGCAATGCGCGCTATCAGCGCACGGGCGAAGCCCTGCTCTACATCGACCTCGCTGAGGAATGGAATCGCCTCACTGGCACACCCTGGGTCTCCGCCTTCTGGGCCATCCGCCCTGAAGCTCCTGCCGAAACCGGGATCTGGCCTACGCAGATCATCGCGGATTTTCAGGCCTCGCGCGATGCCGGTCTCGCGCACGTTGACGACCTCGTCACCGAATGGAGCGCGCGCATACCCGTGCCCGCCTCAACGATCCGCACCTATCTCACGGAAAACATCTGGTACCTACTCGACGAAGCCTGCATTACCGGCATCCAACTCTTTTATCGCTACGGCGTGGAGTGTGGTGTCCTGCCCTCCGTGCCGAAACTGCGTTTCCTTGGGTGAAATGACATCTGCTGCCATCGCTTCGTTGCTCTCTGCCACGCTCGTCGTCCAACGCCCGACCGAATCGCTGCCAGCATCCATGTGGCGCTATCTATCCAGCGCTGCAGTCGTTTCTCTAGGCGAGGGCAACACTCCGCTGCAGCTCATCGCGCCCGCTCCCTCGGTCCTGCTGAAGGACGAAGGTCGCAATCCCGGCGGCAGCACACTCGACCGTGTCGCTTCGGTCCTTACTTCCATCGCAAAGGCCGCCGGCCAAAAGCATCTCACCTATGCTGGCGAAAGCGATTCCCTGGCCGCCGCGCTCGCGGTCTACGCTGCACACGCGGGACTGCCATGCGCGGTTTCCCTCAGCAGCGACGCAGATGACCTTGATCATCTGCGCATTTCCGCTGCCGGCGCCACGCTGCTTGAATCCGGCAATTCCATCCACCCCGAAGGTGCACTTTCCTCGGAGGGTATCGCCCTGGCCGCGCGCTTGGCCGCGCACACGGTCGCCTGTGAGATCGCCGAGCAGATGCAGTGGAAGCTCCCGGAAACCCTGCTCATCCCCGGCGCTACACCCGCCGAACTCCTCCACTTCGAACAGTCCTTTGCCTTTCTGCTCGAACACAACTGGACGACCTCCGTGCGTGCCCCGCGCTGCCTCGCGGTACATATCGCACCGCCGCCACATGCTCGGGCCAAAGCTGCGGCGCGAATCGCCGCACGGGCACTGCAGCAGCTTTCCGATCAGGTCATCGTAATCGAAGAGGATCGTGTTCGCGAATCATTACACCACATGGCCCGCGTGGGATGGATGCTTTCACCCGCCGCCGCCGCCGGCATCGCTGCAGCTCAGACTCTGCCCGCTGTCGCCGCGCCCATCGTGCTCATCGAGCCGCGTTCCGCCCTCACCGCCGCGCGCGAAATCGCCCAGTTCCTCGGCATCCGCCGCTATCCCACGCGCATGCCCGTCGGTGGCATCATCTCGCCGCAATAATCGATTCAATATCCGCGCGCAACCAGCGATTCCATTGTCAGCGTCGACTCCTGCCGCGCGCGATGCTGCTCCAGAGCCAGCTTCATCAGCACATCTGCTTCTAGGTTCACCTTCGTACCCGGTTTCAGGGTATGAAGGTCTGTCGCTGCGTAGGTATGCGGAATGATCGCCACTGCCAGCTCTGCGCCGTCCCACCTCGCTACCGTCAGACTGATGCCGTCAATCGCAATCGAACCTTTCTCCACCACATATGGTCGCACCCCCTCAGGCACCGCAATCCGCAGCCACCAGTCCGTCTTGTCACGGTCCGCCGCCGCATCGACCGGATCCAATGCCAGCAGCGTCCCCGTCGCATCCACATGCCCCTGCACCACGTGTCCGCCGAGCGGCATTCCAGACGGTGTCGGCAGTTCCAGGTTCACGACTGTCCCCTCTGCCATATCGCCAAGCGTCGTGCGCGCCAGCGTCTCCGCCGCCAGATCAGCATGAAAAATTCCAGGCACAAGATCCAGCGCGGTCAGGCAAACCCCATTCACCGCAATGCTGTCGCCTTCGTGCAGCTTTTCGGCCAGCGCACCGGCTTCCACAGTAATCCGCGCCGCACCCTGCCGTTTCTCAATGCTCCGAATCCTGCCCGTCGCCGCAATCAATCCTGTAAACATGCTCTTACTCTATCGAACGCATCGTCTCCGCACGTCATGACGCGAAAATCTCTGCATCCCATGGATCACGCACATATCCCGTCCAGCGCACATCCGGCCCGAACTGCGCCGTCGACACGCGGCTCACACGCAGCCGTTGCATTCCCAGCTTCTCCATCAGCGGAAGCGCTCCGTTGCCCAACATCACCGGGGCATAATACAGCACCAGCTTGTCCACGCACTCATCCTGCAGCGCAGACGCCGCGACTTGTCCGCCCGCCTCAATCATCACGGAAATCATCTGCATCTCTGCCAGCCGCCGTAGCACCTCCCCGATCGGAACCCGGCCCGGTACGCGGCTGCGCAACGACTCTACGCGCACGCCACGCGCTTCCAGTGCTGCCACCCTCGGCGCCGGAGCGCCCGTGCAAAACACCAGCACATCTTCGTTTGCCGTCTTGACCAGCTTCGAGTCCAACGGCAGCTGCAACTCTGAGTCGAGCACCACGCGCAACAACGGACGCCGCCGCGGCAACCCTGTGCGGTCCGTCAGTCGCGGATCATCTGCCAGCACCGTCCGAATCCCCGTCAACAGCACATCGTGCTCATGTCGCATCCGTTGCACATCGTTGCGAGACTCGGCCCCCGTAATGAAATACGGCTCTTTCCTGCGCGCCACACCTTGTCCCGGCGCAATCCGCCCGTCGAGCGAAACACCTGCCTTCAGCGTCACAAAAGGCTGGCTTGTGCGAATGAATCCCGCAAATGCATCATTCAGCTCACGGCCCTCATCGCCGCCTTCGCCGCACTTCACCGCAATCCCTGCCCCGCGCAACCGCTCCAATCCCTTGCCATTCACTTCCGGGTTTGGATCGCCCGTCGCCACCACCACTCGCGCCACGCCACCCTGAATCAACGCTTCCGTACAGGGCCCCGTACGTCCCGTGTGACAGCAAGGCTCCAGCGTCACATATGCCGTCGCACCTCGCGCACTTTCGCCCGCCTGCTTCAGCGCGGCGACTTCAGCGTGGTCTTTCCGGTCGTAGTCGTGGAAACCCTCCCCAACCACCGCGCCATCCTGCACCAGCACGCAACCCACTGCGGGATTCGGCGAACTTACCGCTTTTGACCGCCGGGCCAGCTCCAGCGCACGCCGCATCCAGCGCGCATCTTGTGCACACTGCAACTCCGCTTGCTGGCTGCCTGCATCGGCCATCAATTTCCTCGCTATGAACGGCTCGCGGCCGGCTCGCCCAGCAGCGCTTCCACAAAAGCTCCGCTGTCAAACGGCAGCAGGTCGTCGACCTTCTCCCCAATCCCCGCAAACCGCACCGGCACGCCCAGTTCGCGCGCTATCGCAATTGCAATGCCGCCCTTCGCTGTGCCATCCAGCTTTGTCAGCACGATACCGGTCACACCCGCCGACTCGGTAAACAGCCGCGCCTGCTGCAATCCGTTCTGCCCCGTCGTCGCGTCCAGCACCAGCAACACTTCGTGCGGCGCATCTGGAATCAGCCTCTGCGTCGTCCGCCGCATCTTGTCAAGCTCCGCCATCAGACCGGTCTTCGTGTGCAATCGTCCGGCAGTGTCCACTATCAGCACATCGATTTTGCGGGCCTTGGCCGCCTCCAGCGCGTCGAACAGTACCGCCGAGGGGTCCCCTCCCTGTCGTGTCTTGATAATCTCCACACCCGTGCGCTCGCCCCACACCTCAAGCTGTTCAATCGCCGCCGCGCGAAATGTATCCGCTGCACACAGCAGCACCGTCTTGCCCTGCCGCCGGTAATAGGCAGCCAGCTTGCCTGTCGTGGTTGTCTTGCCCGTCCCGTTCACGCCCACCATCAAGATCACCTCCGGCGGCGCGGCCACCGTCTTCGGAGGCTTCTCCTGGTCGTCCAGTATTTTCTTCAGGCTCGACTTTAGCAACTCGCGCAACTCTGCTCCGTCGCGGATCTGCTCCCGCCTGGCACGCTCCCGCAACTGCTCCGTCACCTCAGCGGAGACGTGCACGCCCAAATCCGACGCAATCAGGCTCATCTCCAGCTCTTCGAGCGCCGCTTCGTCTACGCCCCGTGTCATCGCCACGACGGAATCAATCCGTTCGCTCAGCGAATCCCGCGTGCGCGTGACCGCCTGCTTCATGCGGTCAAAGAAGCCTTTTTCCTGCGGCTGATCGAGGCTGCCAAACAGTGTCTGAATCATATTTTTGAGTGTAGCAATCGCGCCGTACCTACGCTGCGAAGTCCAGGCCCCTCTACTCGTCGCGCCCCGGACGGCTCATAAGTGCTTGCATTCCTTCCAACGGCGAACACCGGCCCTCCAGCACTGCCTGCACTTGCTCGGCAATTGGCATCTCCACACCCACTCTCGCTGCCAATCCCAGCGCGGCCGACGTCGTCCGGACCCCTTCGGCCACCTTGCCACCCAGCCCATCCAGTATTTCCTCCAGCTTCCGTCCTTTACCCAGCTCGATGCCCACCATGCGATTTCTTGACAGTGCTCCGGTACAGGTCAGCACCAGGTCACCCAGCCCTGCAAGCCCCGCAAGTGTTTCGCGTTTTCCGCCGCACGCCACCGCCAGCCGCGTGATCTCGGCAATTCCGCGCGTAATAATCGCCGCCGTGCTGTTGTGTCCCAGCCCAAGCCCTGTCACAATGCCCGAAGCAATAGCGATCACGTTCTTTAGCGCGCCGCCTAACTCCACGCCGCACACATCGTCGTTTGTATAAAGCCGCAGCGAGCCGCTCGAGAAAATCCGTTGCACTTCCGTGGCAAAGGCCGCATTGTCAGATGCCACCGTCACCGCCGTCGGAAACCCCGCAGCGACTTCCTGTGCAAAACTCGGCCCGCTGATCACCGCAAGCGGCAGACTCAGCCCATGCTGCCCAGTCACCTGTGCAATCACCTGCGACATCCGCAGGTAAGTCCCATCCTCAATGCCTTTGGTCGCGCTCACCAGCTTGTGATCCGGCCGGAGGTGCCTGGAAAATTCCTCATACGAGTGCCGAACATGATGCGACGGCATCACGCTCACTACAACCTCGGCCGGCGAAAGCGCCTCTTCCTGGCTCGCCGTCACTTTCAGCGAAGCCGGAATGGCAAATCCCGGCAAAAAGTCGCGATTCTCCCTGCTCTCGGCAATCGTCTCCGCCACACGCTCCGAATGCGACCACAACGTCACCTCATGCTCGCCAGTGCGCGTCAAATGCAGAGCAATCGCGGTACCCCACGCACCGCTCCCCATCACTGCAATTCGGCTCATGCGGCCTCGGTGCGCGGCTTGCCAAAGCGGTACTCCGTACCCTTCACCAGCCGGACAATATTCTGCCGGTGCTTCCAGATCACCAGCACCGCCAGAAACAGAATCACGCCCCACATCAGCATTCCGCGCGGACCATTCTCCATCGCTCGCGCAATCGGAGGAAACGCTGCCGTCGCCAGGATAGATCCCAGCGAAACATACCTCGTCAGGAGAAAAATAAGCGCGAATATTCCCAGGCACACCAGCGCCGGAGCCGGTGCCAGCGCCACAAATACGCCAAACGCCGTAGCTACGCCCTTCCCGCCTTTAAAGTGTAGCCACACAGGATAGATATGTCCCAAAATGGCGAACAGAGCGCCCATTGCCTGCGCATCGTGCAGCGTCAATGCGCCCGTCCCAGCATGCGCCCCCCATATTCCGCACAGCAATACCGCCGCCACGCCCTTGCATGCATCCAACACAAATGTCAGCGCGCCCAGTCCCTTCGCACCCGACCGGATCACGTTCGTCGCGCCAATATTCCCGCTGCCTTTCTCCCGGATATCCTCCTTGCGGAAGAACCGCACCAGAAGGTAGCCGAAGGGTATCGACCCGAGCAGATACGCTGCAATCGCCAGAATGATGTAAGTCGCCACGGGCATGCTATCTCCACTTGAAACAGCGTCAGTTACATTTACATTAAACGTCGGCGAACCATGTCCAGCGCCTGCTGCGCCGCCAGGCTCCGCACGCGTCTTCTGTCTCCCGTAAACCGCTTCTCCAGCGTCTCGGTTGAGTCATCGCCGCTCACTGCAAAATACACCAGCCCAACCGGCTTCTCTTCTGAACCACCGCCCGGTCCCGCAATTCCGGTCACAGCCAATCCATAATCGGCGTCGCACTGCCTCCGAATTCCTTCGGCCATCGCCGCCGCCACTTCCCCGCTCACGGCTCCATGACGCGCAATCAACTCCGGATTGACTCCGGCAAACTTCGTCTTCAGCTCGTTGCTATACACCACGGCTCCCCCTAAAAAGGACCGCGAGCTACCCGGAATATCCGTCAACCGCTCCGCAATCAGGCCGCCGGTGCAGCTTTCTGCCACCGCTAGTGTAGCCCCATGCATTCCCAGGTAATACAGCACAATCTGCTCCAGCGTCTCGCCCTGTGAGGAATAGAGTATGTCATCCAGCTCTTCTTCAATGCGCCCCGTCAGCTCATCCACACGCAGCTTCGCCTGCGCCAGCAGGGGCTTCCTGCATGAGAGATTCACCTGGATATCCCCCAAATGCGCCAGAATTGTCGTCTCCACATCCGGATACTGCGTATAGATGGGTGCAATTCTCGCATCGCATTGCGACTCGCCAATCATCGCCGCCTTCAGCACGCGCGTCGCAATCGCCCGCTCCGGCAGCGCGTCTTTCAGCAATGGCAGACACTGATCCTCAAACATCGCCTTCAGTTCCGGAGGCGGCCCGGGAAGCATCGCCAGCAGCTTGCGATACTTGCCGTGCACAATGTCCAGCCACTGGCCCGGAGCCGTCCCGCGCGTATTCTCAAGTATCACGGCACCTTCCACCGTGTCGGCCTGTTTCTCGTTATTGCGCGTAATCGTGATGCGCCGCGCCGCTGCCCGCGCGTACATATTCGCGATCAGGTCTGCGTCGCGCACCAGCTTGCGCCCCAGCGCTTCGGCCACCGCTTCGCGCGTCAGATCATCCTCGGTCGGACCCAACCCGCCCGAAATCACAACAATATCCACCCGCCCCAGTGCCTGCCGCACCGAATTCACAAGGTGTGTGCGCTTGTCGCCCACTATCGTCTTGAAAACGACTGCCACGCCCAGTGCATTCAGCTTTTCGGTCAGGTATAGGGAATTCGTATCCTGCCGGAAGGGGGTGAGCATTTCCGACCCCACCGCAATAATCTCCGCATTCATCCGGTCCGTCTCTCCCGGCAAGCGCGCCTAGGGCTGATTTCCTGTAGGTATACCCCGAAGTAGTAGCCTCTCGCGCGGCTCATCTGCCGAGAAAACCCGCACTTTCCGCAGTCTTTCGGAGGTATGGCTACAGAAAATCAGCCTCATATCACGCGCCAGCCCTCAATGCCCAAATCCACATCATAAACCGCGGTGCTCGTTGCCAGCAGGGCCGTGCCGTGCGGCGTAAATGAGAATCCCACCAGGTCCCGTCCAGCTAACACCAGGGTCGGCTCACCGTCCTGCGGCAACCTCACCACTCCCTGCCGACCATGCAGCGAAGCCGCCACGTACACATCGCCGGCAATATCCACCGCCAGCCCCTGCGGCCGGCCCAGACCGCGATAATAGGGCCGCGTGCTTCCATCCGAATCAATCACATATACGCAGTCATGACCCGACGTTGTTGGCACGCTCACATACAGCTTGCCTTCCTGCCCGAATGCCAGATGATACGCCGCGACGCTCGGCTCCAGCGTCGCATATACAAATATCTGACGGTCCGGCGCAATTTTGAAGATCGTTCCGCTCCGGTCGCCCACATACAGGTTCTGCTCGGCATCAAAAGCCATGCCAGTGGCAACACCCATCCCTTCGGCATACTTGGCCATCGCGCCGTTGGGAGAAACGCGATACACCGTGCCGTCATGCCGCGAAGAAATATACAAAAATCCCGTCGGATCCAGCGCCATGCCTGTCGCGTTCATGATCCCCTGGACAAAAGGCTGCGTCTCTCCGCTCGGCTCGGTGCGAAATACCGACACCGGCATCTCCTGCCCGCGCGACCCGGAAAGCGTCGCATACACACGGCCCTCTTCGTCCATCACCGGACTCGCCACCATGTGCACATCATCGGCCACCAGCGTAGCGACCTTCATGTTCACGCTGTTGCTTTGCGCTCCATTGCGCAGCACGCGCAGCGCGCCGCTCTCAGCCTCCTCCGGCACACGAATCGCCATTCGCTCTTCGCGGGCCAGCAGCACCGGCGCGGCCAGATCACCCAGCATCACCACCGGCAGCCGGTAGGGCAACG
This sequence comes from Acidobacteriota bacterium, assembly GCA_021810175.1. The sequence goes on from JAJZJJ010000038.1 coordinate 8,835, forward strand.
CACTCAAATGATCTCCCACGATCTGCACATCGCCGCCCGGTATCGCCGCTGCCGGATCAATCTCTCTGATCAGCGGAGCATTCGTATCCGGAAGTATGGAACTAAATGGCATAAATCCCTTCGATCTCGTCCCTGTGCACTACCACCAGTGGCGCACAATCAACATCACAATCAGCCCCAGAATTCCCGCGGCCACATCATCCATCATGATGCCGGTTCCCGCCGGTAACCGTTCCAGTTTCCGCACGGGCCAGGGCTTCACAATGTCGAAAAACCGGAACACCGCCAAGCCCAGCAGCACGTGCTCCCAGTTCGCCGGGCACCCAATCAGCACCACCCACTGCCCGGCCACTTCGTCAATCACCACAAATCCCGGGTCTTCCCTGCCGCTTTCGCGCTCCACGATGGTCGATGCAGGAATCCCCACCACCGTCGCAATCACAGCCGCTGCTACCGTGCCCCATACCAGTGCTGCCGCGCTGGCATGCGTCCCGCTCGCTACCGCAAACCAAACCACCGCAGCCGCCAGCGAACCCCACGTTCCAGGACCCGGCTTCAGCCGTCCCGCACCCAGTGCCGTCGCCACTACCCACGCCCATCCAGTTCGCGTCGCCGTTTTCTCCCCGCTACTCATCATCGCGCCGTTCCCGCTGGCCGGGTTCACCTTCGGTACCTTCCAATACGTCGGGGTCCAATACCGGCGATGAGATCTTGTACACTCCGCTCGCCCACTTGCCTAGGTCAATCTTGCGGCAGCGGTCGCTGCAGAACGGAAATTCCTCGTCCGTCGCGGTCACCAGAGATCCGCACGTCGGGCAGCGCAGCGTCTTCTTTCTTGCCATTACGCCTGCACCTCCGCCAGATCCTGCACGTTCAGCGCTGACTCCTCCACCACGCGCGCCACCACGTCATAGTCGTGTGCTTCGGTAATCTCGCAGCGGTAGAACCGTCCCGGCACCAGATCCTCAAACGGCCCGAAGTCGTTCAGATAAACCACTCCGTCAATCTCGGGAGCGTGCCACTGGCTCCGTCCTTGCCACAGCAGCGGCGTCTCTTCTGACTCGCCCTCCACCAGCACGTCGATTGTCTTTCCGACCCACTCCTCGCGCACCTTCTTGCTGATGCCCTTCTGCAACTTCATCAGCGCGCGCTTGCGCTGCTCAATCGTCCGCTTCGGCAGCTTGCCGTCCAACTCGAACGACCGCGAGCCTTCCTCGTCCGAATAAGTGAACACGCCCATCCAGTCAAACCGCGCCGCGCGCACAAACTCTTCCAGCTCCGCGAAATCCTCCGCCGTTTCTCCCGGAAACCCCACAATGAACGACGTCCGCACCGCAATCCCCGGCACAGTCTTCCTTGCTTTTTCGACCGTCTTCAGCAGAATCTCCGCATTCGCCCCGCGTTTCATGTTCTTCAGCACCGAGCCGGAAGCATGCTGCAGCGGCACATCCAGGTATTTGCAGATATTCGCATGCTTGGCCATCGTCTCCAGCAGCCGTCCAGTAATCTTGTTCGGATACGCGTACAGGAACCGCAGCCACACCAGACCCTCAATCTGCGCCAGCCGGTCGAGCAGCATCGCCAGCCCGTCCTTCAGCCCCAGATCCTCGCCATAGCAGGTCGTATCCTGTCCAATCAGCGTAATCTCGCGCACTCCATCGGCCACCAGCGCCTCAGCCTCGGCCACCACGCTCTCAAACCGCCGTGACCGGAACTTCCCCCGCAGATTCGGAATCACGCAGAAGCTGCACGGATGGTCGCAGCCCTCCGCAATCTTGATGTACGCCGAAGCCGACTGCGTCGCCCGCAGCCGCGGTGTCGTGTGGTCATACAGATACTGCGGCAGTTCCGCCGTCGCGCCATCCCATTCCGCGCGCGCAAACCGTCCCTGCTGCTCCCGCAACTCACCCTCCGCCCTGGATGACAGTGAGGGTGCCCCATTTCCGGGGTCCCCATGGACAGGTCCTCGTCCATCGGATGGATTCAAGCCTTCTTTTGACTTAAGTGGGGTAGATTCGCCCAAAATCCTGAACGGCGAATCTTGCGTGATCTCCGCCGGCAGCGTCAGCCCCGCCGCTTCCAGAATCTTCTCCAGCTCTCCCGTGCCCACCACGGCGTCCACTTCGGGAATGTTCTTCTGGATCTCGTCCCTATAACGCTCCACCAGGCATCCGGCCACAATCAGCTTCTTCGCGCGGCCCGTCGTCTTGTGCTCGGCCATCTCCAGAATCGTGTCGACTGACTCCTGCTTTGCCGCATCAATAAACGAGCACGTATTCACCACCAGAATGTCCGCCGACTCCGCGTCATTCGTCATCACGCCGCCCGCCCGGTCCAGTAGACCCATCATCACCTCGCTGTCCACCAGATTCTTCGGGCAGCCCAGCGATACGAACCCTATCCGGGGACGCTCAGCCGCGGCAGCGCCTTCGCCGCCGCTCGTCTTTCCA
>JAJZJJ010000039.1 GCA_021810175.1 Acidobacteriota bacterium
TACCGCTGGTTCCTGCCGCTCCTGCGCATGGACACCGTGCCAAAATTCATCCAGCTCATCAAATTTGTGCAGGAAGAAGTCGGCATGGGCAGCGCCCGTGTACGTGGCCCTCGTCTCGAACTCGCAGGCACCGAACTCGAAGAGGCCCGCGCCATCGTGCAGCACGCTCTCGCAAACCGGCCCTCCCGAAAGGCCTGACGCCGCATCCTAAAGAGGAAATGCCCATGCTACAAGGACTCTCCATCATCGGCTCGGCCCCGCAACCGGGTTCAGGCGAGACATTCTCGGCCGTCAATCCGGCCACCGGCGAGCGCCTCACGCCGCTCTTTCACTCCGCCGCGCTGGACGACGTCAGACAGGCCGCAAATCTCGCCGCCGAGGCTTTCGTCACATACGGCAAGCTGCCCGGCGCGCAAAAAGGGCACTTCCTGCGCACCATCGCATCCAGCCTGGAAGGCGTTTCCGAAGAACTGGTCGCGCGCGCGCATCTGGAATCCGGCCTGCCCATCAAGCGCCTTCAGGGCGAGCTCGCCCGCACCGCCAACCAACTCCGCCTCTTTGCACAAATGGTCGAAGAAGGCTCCTGGGTGCAGGCCCGCATCGACCCCGCGCTGCCGGAGCGCAAGCCGCTTCCGCGCTCTGACATCCGGTCCATGCTGCGCCCCCTCGGCCCGGTCGTCGTCTTCGGCGCCAGCAACTTCCCACTCGCTTTCTCTGTCGCTGGCGGAGACACCGCCTCCGCGCTCGCCGCTGGCAACCCCGTCATCGTCAAGGCCCATCCCGCTCATCCCGGCGCCAGCGAACTCGTCGGCCACGCCATCGTTCGCTCGGCAGTCAGCTGCGGCCTGCCGCCCGGCGTCTTCGCGTTGCTTTTTGATGCCGGCACGCAAGTCGCCGCCGCCCTCGTACAGCATCCCGCCGTCAAAGCTGTCGGCTTCACCGGATCCCTCCGCGCCGGCCGCGCGCTCATGGATCTCGCCGCCGCACGGCCCGACCCCATCCCCTGCTTCACTGAAATGAGCAGCACAAATCCACTTGTCGTGCTGCCCCAGGCTCTTGCCTCACGCGGAGCAGCCATCGCCGCCGGCCTCTTCGATTCCTTCACACTCGGCGTCGGACAGTTCTGCACCAAACCCGGCCTCGTTTTCCTCCCGGCCAACTCTGACGGCGATGCATTCGCGCAGGAGTTACAGATCCGCACCCGTCAGGGCGCCAGCGCCATCATGCTCACGGAAGGCATCTGCGGCAACTTCCGCGCCGGCCTTACCCAGCGCAAAACGCACTCCCGCATCCAGATCCTCGCCGAAGCTCCCATCACAGACGAGTCCGGCTATCGTGCCGTTCCCGCTCTCCTGCAAACCACCGGCGAAGCCCTCCTCGAGCATCCCGAGCTCGCACACGAACTCTTCGGCCCCACCACACTTCTGGTGCGCTACGCCGACCGCGCTCAGCTTCTTGCCCTCGCTCACGCACTTGAGGGCCAGCTCACGGCATCTCTTCACGGCACTGAGGCCGATCTCGCCGCCTTCGCCGATCTTGTCGACTCGCTCCAGCAAAAAGCCGGACGCATCATCTTCAACGGCTTTCCCACCGGCGTCGAAGTCTGCCATGCCATGGTCCACGGCGGGCCCTACCCCGCAACCTCAGATAGCCGCTTCACTTCCGTCGGTAGCCAGGCCATATTCCGCTTCGCGCGCCCGGTCTGCTATCAGGACTTTCCACAAGCCGCCCTTCCTGAAGAACTCAAAGATGCCAATCCCCTTGGCATCTGGCGCCTCGTCGACGGCTCCTTCACACGCGACGCCGTCTCGTCCTGAAAATCACTCACCCGCGCCCTTGCCCGGACTCATCCTCCGGGCGACGCGGCCTCTTCCCGGCGCCATCGTCGCCCATGCACCCCAGAATCCCGCCATTCCTTCATTTCATTGCTGAAGATTGGATGTAATTTGGTGTACAATTCGCCCACGCATAGGAACGACAATCCAACTGCTCCGGGAATCTCATGAAAAAGTCCCTTACTGCCCTTGCCGCCTGCACTCTGACGCTCTTCCTCGCCTCCATTCCGGCACTCTCCCAGCAAACACGCGCACAAGAGACCACAGGCTTCCACTTTCGCTTCATAGGGCCTCGCATCGGCAATCGTGTCTCTGCCTTCGCTGGAATCCCCGGCAACTCCAGCATCTACTATGCCGGAGCAGCCTCCGGTGGCGTCTTCAAATCCACCGATGGCGGCAACCACTGGCGCCCCATCTTTGATCACGAATCCGTCGCTGCCATTGGCTCCATCGCCGTCGCGCACTCCGACCCCAACATCGTTTGGGTCGGCACCGGCGACCCTTATCCCATTCGCGACATGAGCGTTCCCGGCAACGGTGTCTATAAATCCACTGACGCTGGCAAGACCTGGCAGCACATGGGCCTGGCCAAAACCGGCCGCATTGCAAAAATTCTCATTAACCCGCGCAATGCCAACGACGTTTACGTCTGTGCGGAAGGTCGTCTTACCGGCCCGCAGCAGCAGCGCGGCGTTTTCCGCTCTACTGACGGCGGCAAAACCTGGACCCGTGTCCTCTTTGTCGACGAGAACACCGGCTGCTCCAGCCTCACCTTCGATCCCCGGAATCCGCGCACCCTCTTCGCCGGAACATGGCAGGTCGTCATCCACACTTGGGGCGAGTTCAGCGGTGGCCCCGGCAGCGGCATCTACGTCTCACACGACAGCGGTGCCACCTGGCATCGCATCACCGGCCACGGACTGCCCCACTCCCCGCTCGGCAAAGTCAGCGTAGCCGTCGCCCCCACTGACTCCAACCGCGTCTATGCCCTCATTGAGACCCGCGGACAGGGCTCCTTCTGGCGCTCCGATGACGGCGGCAACAACTGGTACCGCACCAGCTACGACCGTACCCTCATCGGCCGCGCACCCTATTACGGCACCATCGCTGTCTCACCCACGGACGAAGACGAAATCCTCGTCGCCAATAGCAGCCTCTCCATCTCGCGCGATGGCGGCCACACCTTCAAGGCCACACCTTGGGGCGGCGACAATCACGACATCTGGTGGGATCCCAGGAACTCCAGACACTTCGCCATCACTTTTGACGAAGGCATCGACATCACCACCACCGGCGGACACGGCTTCCATTACGTCACTCTGCCCATCGGCCAGATGTACCGCGTCGCCGTCGATGACCAGATCCCTTACGAGGTCTACACAGACATGCAGGATGCCACCACCATGCGTTTCCCTAGCATCCCGCTCAATGACGAAGATCCCAACGCTGGCCACAACCGCGGTATGGGCGGCTGCGAATCCGGCTTCGCTCTGCCCGACCCCGCCAATCCCAATATCGTCTGGGCTACCTGCTACGGCAACGAGGTCACCCGCTGGGACGCCGCCACACAGACTGCCCGCTCCGTCAGCCCCTGGTTGCACACCCTCGACGCCGCGCCCAACCAGGTTAAATACCGTTGTCATTGGACCGCGCCGCTCGCCATCGACCCCTTCAACCATAACGCTGTCTACTACGGCTGCCAGGTCATCTTCAAGACCACCAACGCGGGCCAAAGCTGGAGCGTCATCAGCCCTGACCTCTCCACCCACAACCCCAAATACCTCGTCTCCTCCGGCGATCTCATTCCAGACAACCTCGGCCAGTTCTATGGCGAAGTTGTCTACGCCATCGCACCGTCCACCCTCAAGCAGGGCCTCATCTGGGCTGGCACAAACGACGGCAAACTCTGGTACACCTCCAACGGCGGCCAGCACTGGAACGACGTCTCCGCAAACATGCACATCCCGGCATGGGGAGAAATCACCAGCATCCAGCCATCGTTCTTTCACGCCGGCACAGCCTACGTCTCGGTCGACTATCACCTGATGAACGACCGCGCACCCTACATTCTCAAGACCACGGACTACGGCAAAACCTGGACCCGCATCGACTCCACCCTCCCGCGCGGTCCGCTCGCCTGGGTCCGCACGGTTTCAGAGGACCCCAATCAGCCCGGCCTCCTCTTTGCCGGCACCGGCAACGCGCTCTACTACTCCCTCGATCGCGGTGCCCACTGGATCCACCTGAAAGCTGGCCTGCCGCCATCGCCCGTCTCCTGGACCATCGTGCAGAAGCGCTTTCACGATCTCGTCGTCGCCACCTATGGCCGCGGCATCTACATCCTCGACGACATCTCTCCACTCGAACAGATGGCCCGCGAGCAGTCCAGCGCGCCGGTTCGTTTCTTCACGCCGCGCCCCACCTACCGCATCATCCACAACGAGTACGTTTACTTCACCTTCTCGCTCAGGTCTGCGCCTAAAAAGCCGATCCGGATCGCGATCTCTGACTCCAACGGCAACGTCATTCGTACCCTCACCGCCACCGCCCACGCCGGCCTCAATCGCATTCCCTGGAACATGCACTACACTGCGCCACACCAGGTCAAGCTTCGCACCGTCCCGCCAGAGGATCCCCACATCTTCCTCGAATCCCGCTTCATCGGCAAGAGCTGGCGCCCCATCACCCACTGGGGCATATGGCGAATGCCCACGCCCATGGCCGCGCCCGGCAAATACACCGCCAAACTCACCGTCGACGGCCAAAGCGACTCCGTCCCCGTCACCATCCTCATGGACCCGAACAGCCACGCCACTCAGGCCGGCCTCCAGGATTCCGTAAAACTTCAGGAACGCATTATCAATGACGTCAACCACGTCTCCGCCATGGTCAATCAGATCGAGTGGATGCGGAAGCAGCTCGCCGACATCGAAGCCATGCTCAAGAACCATGGCGACGCCTCCATGCTCACCTCCGCGCAAAACATGGACGCGAGCATGCAAAAGGTCGAGTACCAGATGCTCTCCAGAGCGCTCGCCGTCGGCGACGACAAAACCTACATGTCCGCCTATAAGATCTACTATGGTCTGCTCTGGCTGAATGCCGAAATCGGATCCGGCGCGGGCGATGTCGCCGGGGGCGCGGACTACCAGCCGACCGACACGGAATACGCCATGACCAAGTACCTCGAGCAAAAACTCGCCGCCGCCACCGCTGCCTACAACAACCTCATGAAGAACGAGGTTCCAGCTTTCAATCGCTCCCTCGTCCAGCACAACATCATGCCGCTGGCCACCATGCCTAAAGCAGAATAATCCGCTGCCGCTCAGCCCGGTGCTGAGCGGCTCACCCTCGGTTCAACAGCGTTCAGAGCAACCACAACGGCTCCGAACCCTGCAGCCCGCAGGCTCCTTGCCCGCGGGCTGACTTTTGTTTGGGAGTGAACTCACTGCCATTTCCACCCGTTGCAGAAATCAGCTCCTCGATCGCCTCCCTGCACCGCGCGCGGCCTTATGCGGAAACTTCTGTCTCCACTTCCAGTGCAATAACTTCTGCGCTGACCGGCCGCTGCTCCCGACGGAATCCGCGCCCCCGCAGCTTCAAGCGCACCCCTCCTGCCGCAATCATCACCAGCACCACGCCGTACAGATAGATCTTGCCTCCGTCCAGCAGGTCAGGATGCCCCGTCTTCAAATTGGGATCCGCCAGAATGCCATGAATCAGCAGGCACACCACCGCCGGATATACCAGGTAATGCAGATTTCTCCAGACTCTCCGCGACATCCGATGCCGCAGCAGCGACGTCCCCATCACCAGCAGAATCAGATACAGCGCCACAGCTCCCACCGTGTTGACCACCGGCTGCAGCGGAGATCTCACCGGCAAAACAACGTCAAACCAGCTGAAGTGCGGCTTGTGCACAAACAGAAGCACCGCGGGGTGCGACAGAATCAGCACCACCGACAGGTACGCCGTCCATTGGTGCCACGCGAATAGATTTACTCGTCGATAGGGCCAGCAGCGAACCGGGCTGTAGCGCAGCGCAATCAAAACACCCAACAGCAGGTTCACGGCAATCGCGCCCACTGCCGCCTGACCAAGATAAGCACAGAGATCCAGAAGTGTCAGACCAAACATCGTTCCTTGTATCTAATCATTGGTTTACCTTTTCGTAAATAACCCGACCCCCCGCGAACTCAGGCGCTGTCTCGGTACATCCGTCACAACCGGTCTTCACGCCACACCCTCGGCGCAAATGAGCAGGCGCCAGCCTGAGCGGGCTCAGCAATCACCAGAATGGCATCGTCAGGAAACATTTACCCCGCAAATCATTGCAAAATTCACATGCCAACCATGCGCTACCTGTGAGATATTTCCGTATACGTATACTCGCGCCATCTGTGGTCGTGAATCCGCTGGTCGTAAGACGGTGCGCCGCTCGAAACATTGGCAGCCAGAAGCGCAGCGCTCCTGCAATCTGCGGCCTCGACGCCCGGTAAGACCTACATGAAGAGTTCGTCATCTGTCAGCAAGACCGTGGCGCGCTTCTTCGTGGCGTCTGTGTATAAGGTTCCGCTTGGCGATAGGTAGTTCACATTCCTGCTGGAGGCTTTTGCGTGCGCAGCGTTAACAATGTCGACAAACATGGATACAATTCAAGCGTGATATCCACCCACGCATGCACTCTCCATGAGCGCGCTCGCTGCTCTCATCCACGCGGCGCCCATCGCACCTTCATCGAATGTCTCAGGCAATGGAGTTCCCCGTTCCACCGCTCCATGCTTTCTCCCGCCTGCCTGCTCGCATGCGCTCTGCTCATCTCCGCGCCCTGCGCCCGCGCGCAATCGTCCGCTGCTCAGCCCGCGCCGCCACAACCGGGCCCAATGCTCGCTCAGGGCATCGAACACAGGCAGACCCTCCATTTCCATCTCGATCTCGTCCGCTCCTCGCAAACTGCCGCCGCGCTCGAGCCCAAAGGCTCACACGGCTTCAGCTTCACGCCCTCTGACTGGCTCGTACGCCGCTCCACCAATGGCTACTATCATCTCGGCGATCTCGACTTGCGCCTCCGCGTCGGCTCCACCGGCCCATGGCAGGACTATTCCACCGCCTTTCATCGTGAGCCCGTCGAGGCTCTGCCCATCCACGGCAACGAACTCGCCTCGGCCGACCTCGCACCCACGCTTCCCGCCAACATTCCGCTCCGCATCGTCCGCACCTGGCGCATTGACGGCAAAAATCTTGCCCTTCATTTCCAAATCACCAACAAATCCTCCCATGCCGTCACCATCGGTGCCCTCGGCATTCCGATGGTCTTCAACAACATCCTCACCGGACGCACGCTCGCCCAGGTCGCCGCCAAATGCAGTTTCGACGATCCTTATATAGGGGACGACGCCGGCTATGTGCAGGTCACGCGCCTCAGTGGTCGCGGTCCTGCGCTCGTCATCATTCCTGAGGGGCGCACGCCGCTGCAGGCATGGAAACCCATCCTCAACCGCCTCGGCCCAGATCACCGGCCGCTCATCTTCAACGACCCCACGCCGCGCAGCATCACCTTCGAGGGCTTCTATGACTGGATGATCTACAGCGGCGCATACCAGCAAAACCAGTGGAAACACGCGCGCCCCTGGAACACCGCCACCACCCTCACGCTCAATCCCGGCGAGTCGCATAGCTTCGGTCTCATCTTCCTGCTCTCGCCCACCATCCAAGGCATCCAGCAGACGCTCATCCGCCACTTCCGCCCTGTCGCCGTCGGCATCCCCGGCTACGTGCTCCCGCAGGACATCCACGCCGAACTCTTCCTCCACTATCAAGAGCCCGTCGCCTCCATCACTGTCAATCCCGCCGGAGCCATCGCCATCACGCCCGAACGAAACACACGCTCCGGCTGGATGAAGTACTCGCTCCAGGGCAATACCTGGGGCCGCGCTCGCGTCACCGTCACCTATCAGGACGGCACCCGCCAGACTGTCAGCTACTTCGTGATGAAACCCGAGCAGCAGGCCGTCGCGGACATGGGCCGCTTCCTCTTCACCAGGCAGTGGTACGTCAACCCGCACGATCCGTTCCACCGCAGCCCGTCTGTCATTTCTTATGACAACCAGGCCCATCGGCAGGTCACGCAGGAAGGCCGCGTCTGGATCGCAGGCCTCAGTGACGAAGCCGGTGCAGGCTCATGGCTCGCCGCCGCCATGAAGGAATACGGCCAGCCCGACAAACACCAGGTCGCTCAGTTCGAGCAGTTCATCGACCACGTCCTATGGGGACACCTGCAATACAGCACCGGCCCCGAAAAATACGGCGTTCGCAAGAGTCTCTTCTACTATCAGCCTGACAAATTCCCCGCCGGCTTCTACAGCGACAAATACAACTGGAAAACCTGGGCCGCGTGGAGCCGGAAGCAATCCGAAGCCGTCAACCGCTCCTATGACTATCCCCATGTCGCCGCCGCCTACTGGTCGATGTACCACCTCGCGCGCGATCATCAGGGCCTCGTCACCAACCACCCATGGCAGTGGTATCTCGATCATGCCTACCAGACCTCCATGGCCATGGTGAAGTACTCGCCGTACCTCGCAAAATTTGGCCAGATGGAAGGCGACGTCTTCCTCCGCATCCTCAAAGACCTCCAGCGCGAAGGCTGGACCACGCAGGCCAACACCCTCAAAGCCGCCATGCGCAAGCGCGCCGACCTCTGGAATCATGAAGCCTTCCCCTTCGGCAGTGAAATGCCGTGGGACTCAACCGGACAGGAAGAGGTCTATGCCTGGACCCGCTATTTCGGCTTCCAGCAAAAAGCCAACCTCACCCTCGATGCGGTTCTCGCCTTCGATCCCTCCATTCCCTCCTGGAGCTACAACGGCAGCGCCACGCATTACTGGGATTTCCTTTTCGCCGGCAAAGTAGAGCGCCTCGAGCGTCAGCTCCACCACTACGGCTCCGGCCTCAACGCCATCCCCGTCCTCGCCGCCTACCGCCAGGACCCCAAAGATCTTTACCTGCTCCGCATTGGCTACGGCGGAGCCATGGGCGAGCTCACTGACATTGACCAGCAGGGCTTCGCATCCTGCGGATTCCACTCCGACCCGGACATGCTCAGCTTCGATCCCTACTCCGGCGACTATGGCCCTGGCTTCTTCGGCTTCGCCCTCGACACCGCCACCTACGTCGCCCACAGCAAGGCCTTCGGATGGCTCGTCTTTGGCGGCAATCTCTCGCAGCAGGCGCACACCATCCACGTCACCCCGCTCGACGCCTTCCGCTCGCGTATTTATCTCGCTCCTTACGGCCTCTGGCTCCGCCTCAACGCGGGCCGCTTCCGTTCCGCCAGTTTCGATCCCAACACCCAGACCGTACACATCACCCTGGGCCCGGCCAACCCATACACGCATCAGGCACTGTTACGAATTTCCCAGCCAGCCACGCTCCCCGGCGTCGGCAGCTTCCATCCCCAGGGGCACTTCGCAAAAATCCGCGGTGCATACGCCATTCCGCTGCACGCAACCGCCACAGAAATCGTTCTCAAGGCCACGCCCGCAAGGCCTTGAAACAACAACCAGACCTAACGTCAGGAGGTCCAATACTATGAGTTGCAAACACGATCTCTCCCGCAGAAGCTTCCTCGGCTCCGCTGCAGCGCTCGGCGGCCTATTCCTGTTCCCGCACGAGCTCCAGGCATTTCAGGACGCCGTCATGGACATCCCTGTCAGCGCCAACGGCACCGGCTACGAAAAAGTCCTCTGGCGCTATCTTGACTTCCCCATGCCCCAGGTCCGCATGCAGGACGGCGTCCTCAAGAATGCCATGGAGATCAACCGCCAGTATCTCCACCTGCTGCCCAATGACCGCCTCGCCCACATGTTCCGCATCACCGCCGGCCTGCCATCCACCGCCGAACCTCTCGGCGGATGGGAAGCTCCGAAAGTCGAACTGCGCGGCCACTTTGCCGGTGGCCACTATCTCTCCGCCTCCGCGCTCATGTATGCCTCCACCGGCGATGAAAAACTCAAGGCCAAGGCCGACGAACTGGTCGCCATGCTCGCCGAGTGCCAGCAGCCTGACGGCTACTTAAGTGCGTTCCCCGTTTCCTTCTTTGATCGCCTCCGCCATTTCCAACGGGTCTGGGCGCCCTTCTACACCTACCACAAAATCATGGCAGGCCATCTCGATATGTACGTCCACGCCGGCAACAAGCAGGCCCTCCACACCTGCGAGCGTATGGCCGACTGGGCCATCAACTACACCAAGCCCATCCCTGAAGATCAATGGCAGCGCATGCTCCTCGTCGAGCAGGGCGGCATGAATGAGGTCTCCTTCAACCTCTACGCCGTCACCGGCAAAAAGAAATACCGCGACCTCGGCTTCCGCTTCGAGCACAAGCTCATCTTCGACTTCCTCGCCAAACGCGAAGACAAGCTAGCCGGCAACCACGCCAATACCAACATCCCCAAGGTCATCGGTGCCGCCCGCGGCTACGAGGTCGCAGACGACAAGCGCTACAAAACCATCGCCGACTTCTTCTGGCATGCCGTTACCACCGATCACACCTACGCCACCGGCGGCACCAGCGACGGCGAATACTGGCACAAGGTCGGCACCCTCGCCCAGCATCTCGGCCCCGCTGCAGAAGAGTGCTGCTGCAGCTACAACATGATGAAGCTCTCCCGTCACCTCTATGGCTGGAGCGGCGATCCCCGCATCTTCGACTACTACGAGCGCCTCATGTTCAATGTCCGCATCGGCACGCAGGACCCCACCGGCATGCTCATGTACTACGTCTCCCTCAAGCCCGGCTACTACAAAACCTTCGGCACTCCCTTTGACTCCTTCTGGTGCTGCACCGGCACCGGCGTCGAAGAATACTCCAAGGTCAACGACTCCATCTACTTCCACGACGCCCAAAATATCTACGTCAATCTCTTCGCCGGATCGCAGGTCCACTGGCCTCGCAAAAACATCACCCTCCTGCAGGCCACCAACTTCCCCGTCGAAGAAGGCACCACCCTCACCGTCCAGGCTGCCAAGCCCACTCGCTTCGGCCTCAAAATCCGCATCCCTTACTGGGCCACCAGCGGAGTCGCCATTCGCGTCAACGGCAAACTCCAGCATGTCAACGCCAACCCCATGACCTACGCCACCCTCAACCGCACTTGGCAAAGCGGCGACAAGGTCGAGGTCAGCCTTCCCATGTCGCTGCACTCTGCTCCGCTGCTCGACGCGCCCGAGGTTCAGGCCGTCATGTACGGCCCCATGGTGCTCGCCGCCTCCATGGGCGACGAAGGCCTCGACGACAAGCTCATCTACGGCCCCAACGGCCCGTTCCCTGCA